>JANOIJ010000018.1:0-22719 GCA_031407575.1 Gemmatimonadaceae bacterium
GCGGAAGCGCCACGACCTTCAGGCACGTGAACACGACGCAGCTCGGCCGCAGCGGTGAGGCGGCGAGAACGACCTCCGCGGATCTCGACCAGATCCTGGAGGCGACGGGCACCTACTCCAACAGCTTTGGTGGACACAGCATCAACCTGCTCGGCGGGTACGGCTATCAGGACTTCATCAACGAGTCCTTCCAGGCCAGCAACTTCCAGTTTCCCACCGACCTTTTCGGCTTTGACCGGTTGCAAAGCGGCACGGCGCTGACGGACGGCAAGGCGTCGATGTCGAGTGACAAGAGCAGCTACAAGTTGATCGGGTTCTTCAGTCGCGTGAACTACGACTGGAACAATCGCTTTCTCCTGATGGCGAGTGTTCGCAAGGAGGGCAACTCGCGGTTCGGCGCCGGCAACAAGTGGGGCATGTTCCCGGCGGTGTCGGCGGCGTGGCGCCTGAGCGAAGAGGGCTTCATCCGCCGGTTCCCCGTGGTCAATGATCTCAAGCTGCGACTTGGCTACGGTGTCACCGGCATCGCCCCGAACGATTCGTACCTCTCCCTCACGAGCTACACCTACGGCCAGCGGTTCCTGTACAACGGCCAGTGGGTGCAGGGGCTTGCACCAAATCGCAATCCGAATCCGGACCTGCGATGGGAACAGAAGGACGAGATCAACACGGGCATCGACTTCTCGATGTTCAACTCACGGCTGAATGGCGCCGTGGACGTGTATCGCCGGGACACCAAGAACATGTTGTACAACTTCTCGGTTCCGGTGCCGCCGTATCTGTTCAACAACATGCTCGCGAACGTCGGGCACATGCAGAACGACGGCGTCGAGGCGCAGTTGAGCTACGACGCGTTCAGGGGAAGCCGCGTCCGGTGGACGACCAGCGCCAACTGGTCCACGAACCGGAACAAGCTCGTGAGCCTCTCCGATGCGACGTTCCGGCCGCAGAGCGACTTCTTCTTCGCCGGCGGCACGGGCGAGCCGATTCAGCAGTCCACCCATCGCGTCGACATTGGTGGGCCGATCGGCAACTTCTATGGATTCAAGTCCGTGGACATCGACGCCAACGGCGAGTGGATTGTCCTCGACAAGAACAACCTGCCGATCCCGATCCGCAGAGTCACTCAGGACGATCGTCATGTGCTGGGGAACGGATTGCCCAAGCAGTACGCCGCGTGGAACAACAACGTGCGCGCCGGCAACTTCGATCTCGACGCCAACCTGCGAGGCGCATTCAAGTTCCAGATCCTCAACTTCCAGCGGATGTACTACGAGAATCCGAAGATTGTGCAGTACAACATGCTCAGGTCGGCGTTTGACAGCGTGTACGGCAAGCGCCCCGTGTCCTACGACCTCGCCTACGTGAGCTACTACGTGGAGGACGGCGACTACGTGAAGCTCGACAACGTCACGCTGGGCTACACCGTGGACGCGCGCTTGCTCTCTCGCATGACGAATGCACTCTCGAGCGCGAGGGTGTACGTGTCCGGCCGCAACCTGGCCACGATTACCGGCTACAAGGGCATGGACCCCGAAGTATCGACGACCGGATTGACTCCCGGGAACGACAATCGGGATCAATATCCCACGACCCGCATGTTCACCGCGGGCATGACGATTTCGTTCTGAGGCGGCCGAGTGGCGAGAACGCATCATCCACGCGCTGTTCCAGCGCCCAGAGGATACACGGTCCAATGACACATACCATTTCGAAGTGCGTCGCCTCGCTCGCGCTCGTCGCGGCGCTTGGGACGAGTTCCTGCACGGACCTGACGGAAGCGCCGTTCACCGAGGTGACGGCGGCGAACTTCAATCCGACGGCGAGCGATCTCGCATCGCTGATTGCGCCGGCGTACACCCCGCTGCGAGCCATGTGGATGAGCTGGTACGGCATGGTGGACTTCCAGGAAGAGACGGCCGATGCGCTGTTGACGCCCGTTCGTCCAAACGGGTGGTATGACGGCGGCGTGTACATTCGCCTGCATGAGCACCGCTGGGACGCGGGCCAGGGGCAGCCGAACGGGCAATGGAACACCAACTTCAGCGGGATCAACGCGGCCAACCGCGTGATCTACCAGATCGAGTCGGGTGTCATTCCAGTCGACGCGGCGACCAAGGCGAGCATCATTGCCGAGCTGAAAGCGGTGCGCGCGTATTACTACTCGGTGCTGCTGGACCTGTTTGGAAACGTGCCGATCGTCACGGACTTCACGTCCACGGAACTGCCGGAGCAGAAGACGCGACAGCAGGTGTACGACTTCGTCGTGGCGGAGCTCACCGCGGTCATTCCCCAGTTGTCATCGGTCGTTGGCCCCGCAACCTACGGCCGATTCAACCAGTTCGCGGCGAAGGCCGTCCTCGCGCGCGTCCATCTCAACGCCGGTGTCTACACGGGCACGCCGCAATGGAGCAAGGTCCTCACGCTCACCGGAGAGATCATCAGCTCCGGGAAATATCGACTGGAGGCGACTTACCGGGCGCCCTTTGCGCGGGCGAACCAGACCTCCGTCGAGAATGTCTTCGCCGTCCCGTACGACGCGATCTCCGGCAACCAGAGCAACTTCCACATGAAGACGCTCAAGCCGGATCTCCAGTTCGTGTTCGGAATGGCGGCGCAGCCGTGGGGCGGCAGTGCGTCGAATCCGCAGTTCATCGACAGCTACGATCCGGATGATGGACGTCTGGGGGATACGTGGCTCATGGGCCCACAGCGCGATCCGCAGGGTCGCGGCTACGACTTCGTGAAGTTCGTGCCATCGATCCTGGCGACGCAGTTCCAGAACGGGTTCCCCGTAAGGAAGTACGAGATCTACGCCGGCCAGACGGGTTCATCCGACGTCGACTATCCTGCGGTGCGGTACGCCGAGGTCCTGATGATGAACGCCGAGGCACTGCTGCGCAGTGGGCAGGCGGACGCCGCCGCCGCACTGGTGACGCAGGTGCGGCAGCGGAACTTCAAGGGCGCGGCCGCGTCCAAGGCCACGGTCACCGGGGCTGATCTCATGAAGGGGAGCGGCTACAACTACGGCTGGTCCGACACCGATGGCGTGGTCAAGACGGCGGCGAAGGGCACGCCCATCCAGAACGGCGGGGCGGACATTCAGTTCGGTCGCTTCCTCGACGAACTGGGGTGGGAGTTCGCCGTCGAGGGACATCGGCGGCAGCACCTCATTCGGTTCGGCGCCTTTACGACCAAGACGTGGTTCAATCACACACCCAACGGTCAGCACCGGACGATTTTTGCGATTCCAAGCGGCGCTCTCGCCACGAACAACAAGCTGAAACAGAACACGGGATACTGAGTCTTCATACGACCCACGGCCTGGCGTATGCGTCCCAGGCCGTGGGATGACGCAAGGGGGACGGATGTCCACGAAGCCCGCAGTGGCACTGCGCCTGGCAGCCGTAGCGCTGTTGAGCCTGACCGCGTGCGCGCGTCAGTCGCAGCCACCGGCCCCCGCACCCGCGGCGGACGCCGTCGACATCGGGTACGGCTCACAGCCCAAGGACAAGGTGACAGGCGCTGTCACCGCGCTCTCGGATCGCGAGCTCGGCAACCAGCCGCTGCGTATCGAAGAGTTGCTTCGGGGCAAGGTTGCCGGCCTGCAGATCATCCAGACCGCCACGGGGGTCACCTTTCGGATCCGCGGCGGAGCCACCTCGCTCAGCTCCGAGCTCGCGGACCAGGAGCCGCTCATCGTCGTCGATGGCGTGATGATCCCGACCGCGAGCCTGAACTCCGCCCTCGCCGGACTCACGCGGGACGACATCAAGCAGGTGAGCGTCCTCAAGGACGTCGCATCCACGTCGATCTACGGGTTTCGCGGCGGGGGCGGGGTGATTCTCATCACGACAAAGCGGTAGCCTGCCGCGACGTGGACCGTAAGCGCTCCGCTGTTGCGGCGCATCAGCGCGTCCATCGCCGGTTCCGAGTGCACCCGACTGTGCTCCTGTCGCTGGCGTCCGCTCTCGCGCTGACGTCCTGCCGCGACACCAACCGCGTACCGGCGCCGACCTTCGCACGCGTGTTCCCGGCGCTTGGCGGTGACCTGATGACGATCTCCTCACCGAACCTCGCCGATCTCGATGGCGATGCCGTCCCCGACATCGTGTTCGGCACGGGTGTCGAGCGCGTGCGCACGGTGCAGGGCCGAATGCTGTTTACGCCAGAGCCGGAGATCTCGGGCTACGTCGTCGCCGTGTCGGGCGCCACCAACCAGGTGTTGTGGAAGGCCCCCAATCCTCGTGACGCGATCACCACGCCGCGGTTCGCGCGGCTCAATGGCGATAGTGTGCCCGATGTGATCATGGGAGGACGCGAAGGCGTACTCACGGCCTTCAGCGGCAGGGACGGCGCGGTGCTCTGGCGCGTCGTCGGCACGTCAGTGGCCGAGTCGCCCTTCCCGTACAACTTCTTCACCCCAGCCGTCACCCGGGACGTGAATCGCGACGGCGTGGGCGACGTCGTGGCGGTGTACGGAGGCAACGACACGCGGATGCCCAATGACGCACGGGATCCCGGTTACATCGCGCTCCTCTCCGGCGCCGATGGCGCGGTGCTCAAGGTGTACGCGTCGCCCGATCGCAGTGAGATGTACGCGTCCCCAGTAGTGTACGAGCGTTCCGATGGCACGGAATGGGTGGTCATCGGCACCGGAGGCGAGACACACGGCGGAGCGGCTTACCGCGCGCCCGTTGCCTCATTGCTCGACGGCTCGTTCAGCGCGCGTACCGAGCGGTTGCTCACGCCCGGGGATAAGAAGGGTGTCATCGCGCCCCCCACGCTCGTCGACTTGAACGGCGACGCGGAACTCGACATCGTGATCCACACGTTCGACGGCCGGCTGGTCGCCGTGGACGGCGCGTCGGGGAAGGCCCTGTGGCAACGCGACGATACGGGTGAGGAGTCGTATCACTCGGCCGCCGTCGTTCGCATGACGCCTGCCGGTGAACTCGGCCTCATGGTCTCGCGGGGCATTGGAGCGTTCCCCAAATACGTCGGGAGCGTACACCGGCTGCTCGACGGCAAGACTGGCCGTCCCCTGTACGAGTACCGCGATCCAAACTATCCAGCGGGCGCACCCCTCGCCGTGGATATCTCGGGCGACGGTGTGGACGAGCCGATGTTCTTCTCGGTTCGCTTTCCGTCCGCGCAGGGTGCGCGCATCCACATCCTGCATCGTGCATCGGGAAAACTGATCACGCATGACATCGCCGACAATTTCTGGAGCACACCGGTGATTGCCGACCTGCGTGGCACGGGCACGCTCGAACTGATCGGACTCTCGTGGCGCCTCGACTTCAATCCCGACGGCAATGTGCCCGCCTGGCGAAACCTGCACTGGGAACTGCTTCGCATGGACCTCAGCGCCGCGACGCCGGCGTCAAGAAGTTGGGCAGGGTACATGGGCACTGGCGCGGACGGACGATACAGACCTCACACGCCCACCGACCGACAGTAAGCTGTTCGCTCTACCTCCATCTGACTGGACCCCGACCATGCGCCTCGTCTACCGAATTGCGCCACTCGCACCACTCCTTGCCGTCCAGGTGGCGTTTGCCCAGCAGATCACTACGGGCGGACAGCCGGCACAGCTCGACATCCGCGCGGCGGGAGCGCGCGCCATTCGGATCACGCTCAAGCCGCTCACGTTTCGCGACGCGCTTCCCTTTACGCCGGCGCTCTCCGAGCGTGCGTATCCTGCGCCGGCGCTCAGCGTGCGGACGCTCGCGAAGCCGGTGCGGCGCACGATCGGAACCTTGCGCGTCGACGTGCGGCCCGATCCACTGACTGTGATCGTCACGAATGCCGCCGGAGCACTCGTGCAGCGTGTCGCGTTCGAGGGCGACGGCACGCTCTCGTTCGCACTCGACGATTCTCCGGTGCTCGGCATGGGCGAAGGCGGTCCTCGGCCGGAGCGCGGCGTGCCATGGCGCAGTCAGCCGATCCAGTTCGACCGCCGAGGCAAACTGGACACGATGGAGCCGCGCTGGCAGAGCGACGCCTACGGCTCGCGGAATCCCGTGGCGATGCTCGTCGGCACGCGAGGGTGGGGACTGTTCGTTGCGGCCCCATGGGTGAATGTCGACCTGCGCGACTCGACGCGGGGAATCTTCCTTCCGCGACCGATCGTGGCCCTCGATACAGCGCGGCAAACGCAGCGAAACCAGCAGCTCAACCAGGGCAAGGGGCTGCCTCCGGCGAGTACCGTCGTGCCGGGCCTGTACGACGTGTTCGTCTTCGACGCGCACGAGCCAGCGGCGTTCATGAAGGACTTCGCCGCGATCACGGGTCCCACCGTGTTACCGCCGAAATGGGCGCTCGGGTACATGCAGTCGCATCGCACATTGGAGGATGACACGCAGCTACTCGGCATCATCGACAGCTTTCGTACGAAGCGCATTCCGCTCGATGCCGTGATCTACCTCGGCACCGGCTTTACGCCGCGCGGCTGGAACACGGCGCAGCCGTCGTTCGCGTTCAATCCCGAGGTCTTCAAGCGTGACCCCAAGGCCGTGGTCGCGGACATGCACGCGCGCAATGTGAAGGTCGTCGTCCACATGGTGCCGTGGGATCGCGACAAGCTGCCGACCTTACACGGATCGATTCCGGCGAAGCCGGGCGAGCGGCTCGACGAGTCGCACATCCAGAACTACTGGCAGCAGCACGTGGGGCTGGTGCAGACGGGCGTGGACGCGTTCTGGCCCGATGAGGGCGACTGGTTCGACCTGTTCGAGCGCATCAAGCGTCATCAGCTGTATTACGAGGGGCCGCTTTCGACGCAGCCCAATGTTCGGCCGTGGAGTCTGCACCGGAACGGCTATCCGGGTATCGCGCAATGGGGCGGCTGGGTGTGGTCGGGAGACACGGAGTCGTCGTGGAAGACACTCGAGGGCCAGATCGCGGTCGGCATCAACTATTCGTTGAGCATCTCGCCGTTCTGGGGTTCGGACATCGGCGGCTTCTATCCGAATGCGGAGTTGACGGGTGAGTTGTACGCGCGCTGGTACCAGTTCGCGTCGTTCAATGGGTCATTCCGCTCGCACGGACGAACGTGGTGGACGCGACTTCCCTGGGGATGGGGGCTAAGCGAGATGGGTCCCCGCGAGAACAACAACAACAATTCCACGGCGAATCCCAACGATCCGCGCAACATCCTGATGTCGGAGCTGAACAATCCCGCCATCGAGCCGGTGGCGAAGAAGTACACCGAGCTGCGGTACCAGCTCATGCCGTACACGTACACGCTCGCACGCGAGGCGCGTGATGCGGGACTGCCGCTCATGCGCGCGATGTGGCTTCACTACCCGAACGACGACCGCGCGAAGGGACTCGGCACGCAGTTCATGTGGGGACGCGACATGCTCATCGCGCCTGTGTTCGAAAAGGGCGCGACGTCGCGCGAGGTGTACTTGCCGAAAGGCGACTGGTACGACTGGTGGACCGGCGCGAAGACGACGGGTGCGCAGTCGGTGACGCGTGACGTGGATCTCGCGACGATGCCGATTTACGTTCGTGCCGGTGCCATCATTCCGGTCGACCCCGTGCGGCAGTACACGAGTGAGCCGGTGACCGACCCCACGACGCTGCGGGTGTATCGCGGCGCGAACGGGCAGTTCACCTTGTACGACGACGACGGCATCAGTCAGGACTACCTGCAGGGCCGAGGTACGTGGACGCGCGTGACGTGGGACGATCGGGGCAAACGACTGACGATCGAGCCTGGTGCGCCGAGGGGCGCCACGAGTCTGCCGACGCTGCGCGGGTTCAGGGTGGTGATGTTGCCGGAGGGTGCGACGAAGGAGGTCCGCTATGCGGGGAGGCGCGTGGCGGTGACGTTCGAGTGAGATTGGCATCAGCCGATGCGCAGGCGTCAAGAGTGGCCGTTAGTGAAAGTGGCTCCAGATTCCGAAAAGCGACAAAAGGCCGACTTGAACAGCGGACAACCGCCGACACTGCGGACCTGCGGACACATCTTCAACGGCAGAAGGAAGCAAAGCGAGAATGAATAGTCGCGGTCATGGATGCACGAATGCGCGCGGAGCAGATCGGCGGTTGTCGGCTCCTGATCGGCCTTTTGTGGCTGTTCAAAGAAACGCGCATCACTCACCGAGTTCGCGATCTCGACTCGTTTTGACTACACGCTCACCCGCTGATCTATGAAGTCTCAATGGAGTTGTTCTTTTCACCGCTATGGGGTGGCGCTGATCCTCGTATCGCTCCTCAGCGCGTGCGCCAGCCCGCCGCGCGACGACTTTACGCCTGCGCAACTCATTCGAACCGAACAGGCGAGCGGCACCACCGCGCTCCTCATCGCCGTGAGCCCGGTCAATGAGCGCGTCGCATGGGTCGCCGGGTCGCAGGGCACCTGGTTGCGCACCACCGATGGCGGCGCCACATGGCAATCGGGACGCGTGAGCGGTGCGGACACGCTCCAGTTCCGCGACGTCCACGCCGTGGATGCGACGACGGCGTACCTGCTGAGCATCGGCAATGGCCCACAGTCGCGCATCTACAAGACCACTGATGCCGGTGTGAATTGGACGCTCCAGTTCACCAATCGCGACTCGGCTGGCTTCTATGACTGCATGGACTTCTGGGACGCGAATCGCGGGATCGTGATCGGCGATGCGATCGGCAACCAGATTGCGATGCTCACAACGACGGACGGCGGAACCACATGGAGTCGCGTGCCGCCGGAGACGCTTCCCGCGGCCCAGCCCGAAGAGGGAAGCTTCGCCGCGAGTGGGACGTGCCTCGTGACGCGACCGGGTGGTCGTGCGTGGATCGTCGCGAGCAATGCGGCGCGCGGGCGAGTGCTCCGCACCGCGGATTACGGCCGCAGCTGGGCCGTGGACACGTTGCCCATCACAACGCACGCGGGTTCGGGACCGCAGTCGATCGACTTCCGCGACGACCAAAACGGCATCGCGCTGGGCGGTGGATACGCGGCACAGCCGGGCGACGTGTTGGCCGCGGCGACGAATGACGGCGGACGCACGTGGGTTCCGCGCGCGCGTCCACCGCTCAAAACCGGCGTGTGGGGCGGCGTGTACGTTCCGTCAGCGAGCCGCCCAACCGTCGTCGCGGTGGGGCCGGCGGGCGCCGTGTTCTCCCGCGACGAGGGTGCGAGCTGGATGGTGATCGACACACTCAACTACTGGTCTGTGGGCTTCGCGTCGCCGCGCGCGGGATGGGCGGTCGGTACGCGCGGACGCATTACGAAGTTGTCGAGGTTCTGACGTGTTCGTTGACAATTGCCGGCGCCGGGGAACGCTGCTTGGCGAATTTGCGGCCGAGTTGGCCGATTTCGCTGGCATCATGTTGACGGACCAAGCACGCAGGTCATGGTCCCTTCGCTGATTCAGCGGAAGCTCAGATCGTCCCACCAGACGACTCCCGTCGCGTTGTTCTCAGATTGGAGATGCAGCTCGGCGTAGGCAGCGGTCAACGGCATCTGTGCCGCCACCGAAATGGACGTCCATTCGAAGCTCCCCGTCAGCGAGGGCATCGACCGGTTGGTGCCGAGATACTCACCGTTGCAACCAAACCACGCGATCGCGACATGCGCGGACCCGGTAATGCCAACGCCCCTGACGTAGGCGGATAGGGTGTATGTGCTCCCTGGCTCGAGCGGAACGACAGGAATGACAAAGAATGCTGGAGTTCCTGAACCGCTCGTCGTCGCCTTCGCGATGCGCGCCGAAGCATTCCCACTTCTGTGGACCAGCGTATCTCGAGCGAGTTCCCCGAAGTACCCTCGGCTCGCGTCCAACCAGTGCCGCCAGAAGAGTGGCAAGCCGGCACTATCAGCGAGCTCGAATCCGAAATTGAAGGTCGTATCGATCGCTTCGCCCCGGTTGATGCTCCGGAGCGTAGCCGTGGCGTACTTCTCGCTGCCGTCGAGCCGGAGAATGCCGAACGTGAGTTCACCAGGGTTGCTGCGAAACTCGCGTGGTGTCGCGTTCGGGTCAAAATCAGTCCACACCCATAATCCAGGGTTCTCGACATTCAAGCGCCGCGCGCCAGCGAACACCGTACGGAAATACAGATCTTGCATGCCTTCGGTCGCGGCCCTATTCGCTGGGACGCCGAATGCGCGCTGCGCCAGTAGCGACGTCGGATAGCCGGCCTCACTGCTGATTACAGTTCGCCCTCCCGCCGCCGCAATGTTCTGTTTCATCTGGCAGTACGCGTCGCCGCCCGTGGCGCTAGACACATGGGCGTCGAATACGTCAAGGGGCAATCCGACGGCATTGTACTTTGCGATGTGTTCCCACGGACGTCGCCCACCTTTCTGCGTTACAGACGCCGTGATTGGAATGATGCCTACCTTGCTCTTCACGTACGGCGCGATTGCCTGCAACCACGTTGTGACTTCAGGACGAGACGAGTCGACCTCGTTCTGAAGGTCAAACAGCGCGACCCTAGCGTCCTCGAATAGAGGGCCCAGCATCGTGTCGGCCCACTGCTTGGCACCTTGGATGTTGTCGTAGCTGCCCCAGTAGTCGAACAAAGTGATCAGTATCCGAAGGCCACTTCTATCAGCAAGACGCACCGTCTGCTGTAGGTGCGCGCTCGCTTCCGAAGGCGGCACTGTGCTATTCACGATCACTCTCACCGTGTTGAAGCCACCCTCGCGGATCGCCCGAAAGTCATCCGCCACGCGGGCAGAATCCCATTTCGTCCAATAGAGATCCCAGGCGGCCTCACGCCGGTAGTGGTTCATGACTCTCATCCCTGAGAGCCAGTTCTGCGCGCTGCTTGGTCTGGTTCTGGCGATGGCAGCAAAGGCCACCGGCGAGGCGCCTTCAACGGTTGCCGTAAGTGTGTTTACGCCCGGCGAGGCACCGAGTCTCCATTCCGTTGTCATGGCAATTCCACTCGCGTTTGTCGTCACTGACGCGGAACTGACAGAGCCAGTTCCTTCCGTTACTCGAAACACAACGTCTTTCCCGCCCAGTGGCCTTCCTGCCGAGTCGGTAACGCGCACCGCGGGAATGTCCTTCACGGCTGCATTGACGAATGCCGACTGCGCGTAGCCCTTGGCCTGTACGGCCTCAATCAGGGGTCCTGCGGCAACTACCGGCACAACGGGAACGACAGCAGTCGGGGCCGGTGTGTCCTTGCCGCCGAACGGGCATGCGAGGAGCACTACTGGCAGGATGGCAGTCGATACAATGCGAAGTCCGTGCATGGTGAGTCTCCCTTTCTACGGGTTGCCGGCTGTTTCGGAAGGAGGCGCACTCTCGTGCTTCTCACTGCGTCGTCGCTCCCGACGATTGTCCCCATGGACAATGGCAGCAATCTGAAGGATGCCGATCACTTTGCGGTCACCAAGCAGGTGATCTACACATCACTGCCGGCGTGATCGCAAAAAGAGACCGTTGCCGCGGGGACATGGCTCGCCTATGCTGGAGCGCGATTGCGAACTCCAGGGTCCACCTCGGCGCTCAGCTTTGCATGCCTTCCAACCCATTTCGGCTCAAGACGTTTGGCGGGCTTGCGCTCTTTGACGGAGCTGGCACGCCTTGTTCCGAGCGCGGGCTCGGCCCAGAACGCCTCGCTTTGCTCGCGGTATTGGTGGCACACGGCAAGAAGGGGATCCCGCGCGATACCCTCGGCAGCTGGTTCTGGCCCGAGGCCAGCGAGGACAAGGTACGGCACAATCTTGCGCAAGCGATCCATAGGATTCGCAAGGCGACGGCCGAAGAGGCAATCGTCACTAGTCCGTTGCAGTATTGCATCGAGCCGGAGATCGTCACCAGCGACTTGACAGAGTTCAATGCTTGTCTCGCCTCCGGCGAGCGTGAGCGAGCGATGCGCGTCTACGGCGGCCCGTTCCTCCTCGGGTTGTCAACGCCGTTCGCGAACGGCTTCGAGGATTGGCGCTTCAACGTGGACACCAGGGTCACGAGAGATTGCAGGTCGGCGCTGAACGGTCTGCACTCTGAGGCGATGGCGCGCGATCCTTCGCGAGCTGTCGACTGGGCTGAGCTCCTGGTGTCACTGGAGCGCGGGAATGCGGATGCCGTCTTGCGTCTCATGCAGGCGGAAATTGCTAGCGGAAGAGTGCCGAACGCGCTCGATGCGTCCAAAGCCTACCTCGCCTTTGTGCGCTCGAATGAGCTGGATGTTGATTCGCGCGTGGGACAGTTGGTGGCTCAGCTCAGCTTGCGCGGTCCATCGACCGATAGCGTCGTCGTTCCAGTGCACGGCGCGCGAACGCTGCCTTCGCTCGTGGGAAGTGCGGACCTTGGCGCGGGCGACGTACCCGTCGATGCTGACGGCGACGGGCAACGGTTCGTCGGGCCGCCGACGGACAACGTGGTGCCCTACAGCACGGTGGCGGGAGACGCGCGGACGCCTACTGTCAACACTCGGCGGGGAGCGCCGACGAAATCGCTGATACTCGCCCTTGTGGCGATCTTCATCGCATTTGTGGGTGGATTCCTCGTCAATCGGACTCAAGGCAGAGAGACCACAGGCGGGCAGCTGCCTCCATCACTCAGGGAGCAATCAAACGGCGTCCTCCGACAGTGCTTCGGATTTGCAAAGTCAGAAGAGCATTCGACTGGCGATGTCACACTAGTTCGCACCGCGCCCAGAGGGGACGCTGGCTGCTTCTTCCTGGCAAATCGGGACAACGCGCGCTTCACCCTTGATCCAGAGATGACCACCCGCGTCGACATCACACCTGTCGGCAGTGACAACGGCTCGTTTTACAGCGTGGCGTTTCACTTCTGGTACAAGGGGGCGTTCGTCGGCGAAACGGACTGGTTGAAGAACGAAAACACGACCGAACCGCGCTCCTTGCAGGACGTGCGGAAGCTCGCCGCAAAGCACGAGTGCAAGAATGACAAGAATCGCGTCGTCCCATGCTATCCCGCGACGCAGTTCACGCTGCAATTCCGAATTCAGCCCGAAGAATTCGACATCGCAGTTGGAAGACCCAGCTTCCGGTTTGCAGCGATTCAGGTGCGTACGGTGCGCTGAAGTGTGTGATCGGTCGCTCGGCTACCTAATCCCAATCGCTTCGTGACTTTAGCTGAGCCCAAGCACCTTCATCGCCGCCGCCTTCGGGTCGAGGTAGGAGATCGCGTCGACCTGTTCCATGATGTCAGCGCTAACGCCGACAAAGCGCCGCTTGCTCTCGATCGAAATGAGCGCAGCTTTGCACCGCTCCTCCAACTCGAAACACTCGCGACCGATATGGCTTGGCCGCCATAGTCGCGCCACCACTCCAAACATGACGATGTCCTCGCGAGCGTGCTCACGAATAGGGCAATGGCCGCGAAGTGCGGTGCGGACGCCGCACAACGCGATGAACGTTGCAGGCGAGCGCCGGTGGCATCTCTGCGAAGGGGGCGTTGAAGCGCATAAGTGGGCAATGGGAGGGAACCCGGGTGAGCGGTTCGACCGGGCAACGCGCGGCTACACGTCCGACGCCACACCAATCCCGCGATTGCTTCCTCAGCTCCTTCACCCCAAGATGGCAGTGGCGCTGCTACACCTTCTTTGACCCGATCTCGTGCCCGTTGTCGGCTGAGCATCTCATCCTCTTGGCTGGACGTCTTTGTCACCTCACCCGGTCACAACAGCGATTGCATGACGACCTTTCTCCTTCTCCTGCAGGCATCCATCGCCGTGGTGTTGGGGCTGATCCAGTTTTATCCGGAGCTTCTTAAGAACGACGGCAGACTGACGAAACCCGGTAAGGCCTTTGTAGGCCTTTGTGTCGCAATTCTTGGATTGGCAATCTGGCGAAGCCAGGTTCTGAACAACCGTGCGGCCGACGAGTCTAATCGTCGCATCGACGTGCTGTTCAAGGGATTGGCAGAAGTTGTGATGACAAGCCCCCGCGGCCCAGTTTCGCGCGTGCAGGCTTCGGACGGAGTGGTCGTACAGATAAGTCGGCCCAGTGACGAATCGTTGGTTACGGCAAGCCAGCAAGTCGCTGGCCGAGTCTCCAACGGGTCAGATGATGTCTGGGTTGTCGTACACCCGGTTGGAACTTCTGCGTACTGGATTCAGCCGCGAGTGAACGTCGAAGCTGACGGCGACTGGGTCGTGACAGGTCACTTCGGCCGCGAAAGCGCGACAGATTCTGGGCTCGCATTTGAGCTCATGGCAATTGTCGGTCCCTACCTAAGGGTGCATGAGGGTCAGATTCTCGACAGGTGGCCGCAAGCCAGATTTGCCTCGCCGCTCGTGCGATTGAGACGACGCTGATTCTTATTCACACGATTGGATAGTCGGAGCGCGTGAACGCATCGGAGGAGGGAAATCACAGTGGACGGCGTGGCCTAACGAAGCAGAGATTCTTGACGCACGCCGCCGCCGTGACATCCACTGTTGAACTGAATCCAGGCGACGAAGGCTGGCCGCGGGAGCGCCAATAGAAAGGAATGGGGGCCGATTGACCGCGATTGCCTCAACCCGTAGCTTCCGCGCCCTTCCACGCACAACCTACGCCGCCTCGCCGTGCCTCAGATCCTGGTCCACGAGCTGGCCAAGACATATCGCGTCGCCGAACGCGATCCCGGCGTCATGGGCGCCGTCAAAGGCCTGTTCCACCGGCGCTGGCGCACCATCGAGGCGCTGAAGGACGTGTCCTTCACGCTGGAGCGCGGCGAGCTGCTGGGCTTCATCGGCCCCAACGGCGCCGGCAAGTCCACCACCATCAAGATCCTCTCGGGCATCCTGCGTCCTGACTCGGGCCGAGTGGAGGTCGACGGACTCGTCCCCCACCGCGATCGCATTCGCCATGTCGCCCGCATCGGCGTGGTCTTCGGCCAACGGTCGCAGCTCTGGTGGGACCTGCCGGTCATCGACGGCTACAACCTGTTGCGTGACATCTACCGCGTCGATCACGCTGCGTACGAACGCACACGCGACGAGTTGGTGAGTATGCTCCGATTGGAGCGCCTCCTCGATCAACCGGTCCGCCAACTCTCACTCGGCCAGCGCATGCGCGCGGAGCTCGGCGCCGCACTCCTGCACGAACCGCAGATTCTCTTCCTCGACGAGCCGACGATCGGCCTCGACGCGCCGTCCAAGCTCGCCGTGCGCGAGTTCGTGAAGCGGCTGAATCGCGAACGCGGCGTCACCGTGCTGTTGACCACGCACGACATGCACGACATCGAGGCCCTCGCCGATCGCGTCATCGTCATCGGCCACGGCCGAGTGCTGGCCGATGGCCCCTTCGAGTCGTTGCGCGGCCACATCGTCGGAGAGCAGCCCGCCATCGAGGAGGTCGTCGCCAGCTTCTACGACCTTCACGGTGCCGTCGAGGAGTGAGCCGACATCGTGCGCATGATCATCGCGCGGCCGTACGTCGCCGCATTCTCGTCGCGGTTCCTGTTGATGCTGCAGTATCGCGCCGCGGCCATCGCGGGCTTCGCGACGCAGTGTTGGTGGGGCGCCATCAAGGTGATGGTGTATGCCGCGTTCTATCGGCACTCGTCGCTGTCGGACATCGCACCGATGGCCCTTGGCCAGGTCATCACCTACACGTGGCTGGGGCAGGCGTTCCTGGCGCTGAGCCCCTGGGGCTGCGACCCCGACGTCGCGCTCGCCGTGCGCACCGGTGCGGTCGCACATGACCGCTTGCGTCCCGTCGATACCTACAATCTCTGGTACGCTCGGGCCGCCGGTTGGATGATTGCTCGTGCGTTGCCACGCGCCACACTCATGCTGCTCTTAGCCGGGATCGCCCTCCCGATGCTTGGCCTTGCGCAGTGGTCCTGGGCGCCGCCGCCCAGCATCGAGCAGGCGGCGTTCTTCGCGCTCTCGCTGGTGCTGGTGGTGGCGCTGTCGTCGGCCATCACGATGCTGCTCAACATCGGCGTCGTTGCGACGCTCAACGACCGCGGCGTCAACAGCGTCATCGGGCCATTCACGATTGTCCTGTCCGGCAACCTGCTTCCGTTAGCGCTCTTTCCGGACTGGATGCACATCGCGCTGCTCGTGCAGCCCTTCGCCGGCGTCGCCGACATTCCGTTTCGCATCTATACCGGCAACCTGACAGGCGCCGCGGCTGGCGCGGGACTCGGGCTCCAGACATTCTGGACGGTCGTCTTCGTGATCGGCGGTCGCTTCTGGATGGAGCGAGTCATGCGCCGGCTTCAGGTGCAGGGCGGCTAGCGCAATGGGACCATTCAGCCTGCTGGCGCGCTACATGTCCGCGTCCCTGCGCGCCCAGATGCAGTATCCCATCGCGGCAATCATGCTGGCGGTCGGTCAGTTCATGGCGACGATTGCCGACATCGTGGCGATCTGGGCGCTGTTCGATCGATTTGGCGCGATCGACGGCTGGCAGTTTGGCGACGTCGCCATGTTCTTCGGCATGGTGAGTATCAGCTTTTCCATCGCAGATTTCCTGAGTCGCGGCTTCGACGTGATGGGCGCGGAGTTCATCAAGACGGGGGCCTTCGATCGGGTGCTGTTGCGGCCCCGCAGTACGATCGTGCAGCTCATCGGCCACGATTTCCGCCTCAACCGCGCGGGTCGCTTGCTACAGGGAGTGGTGGTCGTGGGCATCGCCACGGCGAGTCTCGGCTTTCAGTGGAATGTTACCGCTGTGGCACTCGCGCTCTGGACGATCGCCGGTGGGGTGGCGCTGTTCTTCGGCCTGATGGTGATCCAGGGTGCGCTCGCGTTCTGGACGATCGAGAGCCTCGAGGTGATGAACCTGTTGACGTACGGCAGCGTTCAAGCGGCGCAGTTCCCGCTCAGCATCTATGCCGGCTGGTTCCGCAATTTTCTGATCTTCGTGGTACCGGTTGGCTGCGTTGCGTACTTCCCCGTCCTCGCCATCCTCGGCAAGTCAGATCCGCTGGGCGCTCCGGACTGGCTACTACCGCTGACGCCGGTGGCCGGATTCGTTTTCCTGGCTATCTCGTTCATCGCGTGGCGCGTTGGCGTGTCGAAATACACGTCGACGGGAAGTTGACGGAGCGGGCGAAGGCGTCCGTCGCGACGTAGTTTCCGTTCGCCGTCATCGCGCCGCCTTCCATGAATCCCTCAATGCTCATGACCATGCTCAGACGCATCGTAGTCGCAACGCTCCTGCTCACTGCTTGCACCACCGCCGGCAAGAGCGATCCGCTGCCCGCGGCGTCGCCACAGGCCGCATCGGCGAATCGCATCTTCGAGATTCGCACTTATACGGCGCCGGAGGGAAAGCTTCCCGCGCTTCACGCGCGATTCCGCGACCACACGACACGGATCTTCGCGAAGCACGGCATGACGAACATCGGCTACTGGACGCCAACCGACTCCGTGCTGTCGAAGAACACGATTATCTACGTCCTCGCGTACCCGAGCCGCGAGGCTGCGCGTGAGAGCTGGGCGGCGTTCGGCCGCGATCCCGAGTGGCAGAAGGTGCGTACGGAGTCGGAGGTCAACGGACGGATCGTCGAACGCGTGACCTCGGTGTTCATGTCGCCGACGGATTTCTCGCCGATAAAGTAGCCTGTCCTTGCCGACGCGGGGTCAGAGTACGGGGTCAGAGTCGCGTTGAGTTCGATGATGAACGTGAGGGACGTTAGTTGTGGGTTTGCGGGACCGACACGCCGTCGTAAAACGAGGTCAGCGCGCCACTGACCGCTCGTAGACCGCGACGACCCACCACATCCCGCCTGACCTGAACCTCTGCCTCCATCCTTCGCGGCGCAGTGTCGCGTCGATCTCGGCGTTCGAGTGGACGTAGCCCTGAAACGTGCCGCCACGCAGGCGACGCACACAGTTCTTTACGGCGATACCGAGACGGACCCACCAGCTGTCGCGTGGATAGACGAGGCCGAACATCCGTTGCGCGCCCGCCGCTGAGACGGTGAGCAGCGACGTCATGTCGGGATAGCAGCACACGACCTTGTCGAGCGTGACGACGTCCGCGGGGTGCAGCTCGCCGGCGACGTCCACGAGGTCGCCCAGGTGGAGGCGCGCCCGCGCGGCGGTCCCACGTCGCTCGAATTCTTCGCGCGCGGCCGCGAGATAGGCAGGGCTCGCATCGACGAGGGTGGCGTCCTGTACGCCGCTCGCGAGCAGCTCGTGCGCGATCGTGCCGACACCGCCGCCGACATCGAGCACGCTGCTGATAGGAGCCTGACTCGCCTGTAGTGCGGCGAGCAGGAGCCGCGTCGACGCGCTGGGCCCGTGGCGGCGATACGTGTCGAGGTCGTCGCGAGCGACCTTCTCGTCGAACAGCGTCGTGACGCCGCAGCAGTTCTCGTTCAGGCGCATGGGACGGTTGGGCGACGGTGGGGAGGCCAGACGGAGTCTGCAGCGACGCCTCCGCCGCTACTAGGGAGCTCCTAAAAGATGGCTAGCGGTTGGCTAGCGGCAACACTGTCGACTTAGGGGTTCAGGTGCGCGCAAAAGCATGCATGTCACCCCGAGTGAGCGAAGCGAATCGAGGGGTCTGCACCTCAAACCCAGACTGAACGTGCAGACCCCTCGACTTCGCTCGGGGTGGACATCCACGGCTACTCCCGCGTTTCGCGTACTTAAGTCAACGGTATTGCTCCTAAAGGGGTTCTTGGGGGAGCTCCGGGGTCGGCGGCATTCGCCGAAGTCTCGTTACGGAGCGCTCGGACGGGCCGAGCCGCGTCGGCACGGGGTCTGGAGCAAGGGCGTGAACCCAGACGACGAACGCTGGGAACGCTGACACTGCGCACGCTGAAAACGCTGGCACTGCTGGATCGGCGAAAGGGCCTACGCGCATTTGTAACCTCTCAACGGAAAACGCTGGTCCTGCGCCGTTCTGCGTGCGCAGTATCGGCGTACTCAGCGTTCGCCGTCTGGGCTTGCTGTCGTCTGGGCTTTCCCGGAAAGTCGTCCTGAGCGAATAGGACCTACTTGCTCTACCAGTTGGTTGAGCGCTCACGATCCCGCGTCGCGAAGCGGCTCGATCACCGCAGAGAAATCCTGCATGCCATGACCCGCCGCCACCGCTCGCTCGAAGTCGGCTAGCGCAGCGCGAGCCGTCGAGAGTTGCACGCCGTGTTTCTCGCCTTCGCTCACGGCGTACGCGAGATCCTTGCCCATGAGCGCTAGGTGGAAGTTGGGCGCGAAGTCTCGCGCGATCATGCGTGGCAACAGCGTCTTCACAAGCGGACTGCCCGGCGCCCCATTCAACAAGACCTGCGTCGCCGTCTCCCGGTCGAGCCCTGCGCGCTCGATCAGCGCGAGCGCCTCGGCCAACGACGCCGCCTGCACGCCCGCCATGAAATTGTTGATCAGCTTGAGCAGCGCGCCGCTACCTGTTGGGCCGACGTGGATCACGCCCTGACCCATCACGGCGAGCACCGGACGCGCTTTCTCCAGGGCAGCCTCCGAGCCGCCGACGAGAAACTTCAGCTCGCCCGCGGCCGCCTGCATCCTGCTTCCGGTCACCGGCGCGTCGATCACGTCGACGCCCTTCGCCTGTGCCGCCTCGGCCAACTCGGCAATCCAGGTCGGCGTCACGGTGCTGCATTCGATGAACAGCGCGCCATCCGTCGCGCCGTCGAGTGCTCCGCCGTCGCCAAGCCACAGGCTGCGCGACGCAGCATCGTCCGCCACCATGCTGACGATGACGTCCGCCTGCGCCGCCGCGTCGCGCGGCGAGCTGGCGAATCGTGCGCCCTCCGCGACGAGAGACGCCGCTTTTTCCGCGGTGCGGTTGTGCACAGTGAGTGGAAAGCCGGCGCCGAGCAGCCGGCGAGCCATGCCGGAGCCCATCAGGCCGAGCCCAAGCAGTGCGACGCGTTGTCGTGGAGTCGATGTCATGCGAGCGAATGAGTGGTGATGAGGACGTTCGGCGAGCTATCGACGAACAATGTATTGCGCAGCGGCCGCCCGAATCCCTCGAAGTGCGCCTGCATCACGTCTCCGTCGGCGAGTTGAATGCCGTCGCCGAAGCTGAGACTACAGGCGCCAAAGTAGTGGACGTGCACGTCACCGGGCCGGCGGTGGCTGTCGAACTTGAAGTGATGATGCTCGACGTTCTGGAGGCTGTGACACATCTCGTGCTCACCCGTGCAGATGTCTTTCGACCACAGCGTCGCCCCACCCCGTTCGATGGTGACCGTTCCTGGCACCGACACAAAGTGGGGATCGATGACCACCTCGGGACCCAGAGCGCACGTGCGGATCTTCGAGCCGGCGAGATTGAGGTAGTTCCGCTTCTCGAAGCGATGGTCGGAAAACTCATTGCCGATGCACATCCCGATGCGCCTCGGCTCGCCGGCCTGGCCGATGACGTAGACACCCGCAATCTCCGCTTCTTCGCCGCCATCCTCGGCAAACGGCGGCGTCACGAGCGGCTCGCCGTGGGCGCGGAGGATCGTGCCGTTGCCCTTGTAGAACCATTCGGGCGCGACACCCACCTGCCCCGCTGCGGGACGTCCGCCGTCGACTCCCCAGCGAAACATCTTCATGCTGTCGGTGACCTCGCGCTCGTCGACGCCGTGCATCGCGTGGCGGTCCCTGGCGCTGCCCAGGTGCGTGAGCCCCGTGCCCGATACGAGCAGGCGCGACGGCTCGTTCGGACGATCGATTGGTGTAAGGAGCTTCCACTCCGACTGGCCTGCGTAGATCGGATCGTAGTCGATGCTGTCGTCCGTCGTGTGCTTCTCGATCAGTGCGACGAGCGACATGGACATGTGGAGCGCCGACTGCGCCAGCGCATACACCGACTCCACGCCCGCCAGCAGTCGCAGCCTCGGCTCATCGACGAACGCGACGCGACGCTCCCACCCGCGCTGCAATTGAACGAGGCGCGTCACGACGTCACTCCGTGACGCTGAACTGCGCCAGCGCCGCCTCGTCAACGCTCAAACCCAGGCCGGGCGTGTTCTCGTCGAGGTCGATGAAGCCATCGGTCGGCATTGGCTCGCCCTTGAAGATGTACCAGAACAACTCGTTGCCGACCTCGACGTCCACGGGTGGAAAGAACTCCGCCATCGGCGAGTTGAGGCTGGCCATGACGATGTGATAGTTGTGCATCTGGCCGGCGTGCGGGATCACGGGAATCGAGTGCGCTTCCGCTAACGCCGCGATCTTGCGTGCCTGCGTCAGGCCGCCGACGCGGTTGGTGTCGAACTGGATGTAGTCCACCGCGCGCGCTTCGAGCAGCTCGCGGAAACCGTAGATGGTGAACTCGTGCTCACCCCCCGCAATCGGAATACTCGTGCGACGTCGCAGCTCGGCGTACCCGTGAATGTCGTCGGGAATCACGGCCTCCTCGAGCCAGCGGAGATTGAAGGGCTCGAGCAACGGCAGCATTCGCTTCGCGTAATCGAGGTTCCATCCCATGTAGGCGTCGGCCATGATGTCGATGCCGTCGCCGACGGTTTCGCGCACCGTGCGCACAAGATCGACGTTCTTGTGCATCCCTGCGGCGCCGTCAGTCGGCCCCCAGCCGAACCGCAGCTTCATCGCCGTGTATCCCTCGGTCACATACTTCGCCGACTCAGCGGCAAGCTCGTCGAGGGGCGTGCTGTAGAGGCGGCTCGCGTACACGGGAATGCGCGGCTTGGTGCGACCGCCGAGCAATCGGTAAACCGGCTGCTTCGCCGACTTGCCCAGGATGTCCCAGAGCGCGATGTCCACGGCGCTGATCGCGACCATGCCGATCCCCTTTCGGCCGAATGCCATCGTCTTGCGATACATGTGCTGCCAGAGGAACTCGATGTCCCACGGGTCCGCGCCGATGAGGAGCGGCGCGAGATACAGGTCGATGACCTGCTTCGTGACGAGCGGCGACAGCGCGGCGTTGCCGACGCCGACCAGGCCGTTGTCCGTGAACACTTCGCAAATCAGCCAGCCATGAAACGTGAACGTCCCCATGGTCTCGGGTGCGAGCGATGGCGCAATCGCGTCCATTGGGTTCGTGCAGAAGTGCGGCGGGAGGGGCGTCGTCTTGCCCGTCCATTGCACGACGCGAGTGCGGATCTCCGTGATCTTCATGTTGGTCGAGTGGGCGACATGTTGAGCGCTTGAATCTTCGGAATGCCGAGGCAGATGACGGCGAACGCGAGCACGTGCAGCGAGCCTGAGATGATGAGCGCCGGCGTGTAGCTGTAGCCGTGATCGCGAAGGTATCCCACGACCTGCCCGAGCAGCACACCGCCCATGGCACCGCCGAATCCGACAAGACCTGCCAGTGTGCCGACAGTGCGGCGATCGATCAGGTCCGTCGGGAGGATCATGACGAGGGTCGACCACGATTGCTGTCCGAAGAAGGCGATGCTGAAGATGACGATGACCCACCCGACCGACTCCATCTGCGGCACGAGCATCACCCACGGCATCAGCGCAGCGCTGGCGCCGAGCGCGACTTTCCGGGAGAAGTTCACGGAGTTCCCACGTCGCAGGAGCCAGCTCGACAGCGAGCCGCCGCACAGGGCACCGACGCCGGAGGCGGCGTACGGAATCCAACCGATGGCACCGGCGGTCTTGATGTCGAGCTGAAAGGTGTCGAACAGAAATTTTGGAAGCCAGAACAGATAGAAATACCACGCCGCGTCGCTGAGGAACTTGGCGACGACCACCGCCTGCGTCTCACGATGACGGAGCAACGTGCCGACTGGCGTCGGGGTCAGAGTCCGGGTCAGAGGCGCGCCGGTTTTTTTTAACCCAACCCCAGAAAACGTCAACTTAACAGTACCCCCAAAAGACCCCCCCCCCCCACCGCACCATGCGCCCTAAACGTGTTACCCCGGCGGGGGG
>JANOIJ010000062.1:0-8807 GCA_031407575.1 Gemmatimonadaceae bacterium
GATCTGCGCCTGCGGTTCGAACGCGCTCAGGCAGGGATCTTCACGATCTTCCCCATGAACACCACCGTGCCGGACAGCCGCTCGCGGATGACGAAGATGAACGGCCGGTCGACGCGGAAGATGACGGGGACGGGCGCGGACACCAGGCCGATTCCCACATTCGTCACTGCCGCCGCCTCGGTGCCCTCTTCGTTGACGTCCACGTAGGTCTTCTGCTTCACGATGCTGATGTACAGGTCGCGCCCCACCGTGGACGACATGCGGGTGAAGTCCGCGCCGCCCGGGAGAAACGCGTCGCGCATGCCGAGCGTCTTGAGATCATCGTTGAGCTTGCGCTGCCATTCGAGCTTGAAGCGCGGCAGGTAGAGCTCCATCTGCGCCTCGCGCAGGCCGGTCGTTGTGCTCGCCCACCCACTCGACTGGAGTCCCGCGGCGACTGACTCCACGCTCTTTCCGGAGCGCGGCAGCACGACGGACATCGTGTACGCGCTGTTGCCGTATGGCAGGTCGGCGACCTCGTAGTCCGTGGCGGAGTAGTAGCGGATCTTCCCGCTGCGGTGCATCAGCTTCACCGTCTGGTCGCCGCCCACGGCGTGAAACGGCGCATCACGCGTGTCGGCGACGTCGAACTTGTCGCGCCAACTGCCCTTGAAGTAGATCGCGTTGATCAGGAACATGACCTGGTCGGAGTCGATCCTGTCGATGATCGTCGGAATCTTCGCCGCCGTCGCGGTGCTGACCCATGCGTTGACGGTTCCAACGGCGCTTGGGCTCGCGAAATCCAGCGCGTTCACCTGCGCATCGAAGAAGGTACTGCCGGCGTCGAAGAACGACTGGTTGAACGGGACGCCGGTGCGATACCAGATGGAGTTGGCCACACGGACGTCGACCGACGCATCGAGGCCGCGCAGCAGCGTGATGAGCGACTTGTAGCCGGCGTTTACTTCCGCCTCAGGTGTGTTGCCGAACCCGAGCGTCGTGCGCATCTGGTCGTAAGTCGCGCCGGCAGCGCCGTTCATGGTCATGCCGAGCGCCATCGTGGCGCTCAGGGGTGAGGTGAAGACGTTGGAGTCCTTTTGCGCGGCGTTGATCTGCTTGAAGAGTGCAAACGAGAAGTCGTTCGCGGCGCCGATGATCTTCTGCTCGCCTGCGGAGAGCGGACGCGGCAGCGCGTCGAGCGTTGCGGGAGCGATGGTCTTGTCGGGCTCGGTGGATGCGCCGCCACATGCGGCGGCGAAGGTCAAGCTGAGCAGTGCGGCGCGGAGTGGAGGCATGGGCATTTGATGGTCACCGTTGTTTGCGTTGTGCACGCCCAAACCCGGATGACGGCCCCGCAGTCACAAGCGCACGTAAGCAGGTGCAGATCCTACGCTGCCGCTCAGGATGACACGCTTGCGCCCACCTGTCATCCTGAGCGCAGCGAAGGACCTGCACCTCCGTCGTTCAACGATACTTGTTCATCAGCTTCTGGAGCGCGTCGTTGCCAGGGCAGAGCTGGTCGAATGGCAGGTCTATGAGTGGTGTGCGCACCGTCCTGGCCACCGCGTGCATGTCCGCGCCATTCTCGTCGATGAACAGCAGGCCCGTTGCGACCTCGTTACGCTGCTGGCACGCGCGGATGTGCGCATATGCCGATTCGCGATTGGTCGGGTCGTAGTCCTCGTGCGTCTTGCGGAAGCGCACGGTGCTGCCGTCGTGCATCGTGATCGACGTGATCGCTTCGTTCGTCTCGGGCGCAGAGATCTCACGCCGTAGCGGGACAAAGTCGGCCGACGAGATCTCCACCTCGTGCTCGCGCGTGAACTTGTAGCTCTTCGTGGAGCCGTCGTGGTCGTTGAACGTCACGCACGGAGAGATGATGTCTATCAACGCAAGCCCGTTGTGCGACAGGCCGGCCTTCAGGATGGGCACGAGCTGCGCCTTGTCGCCCGAGAAGCTTCGCGCCACGAAGGTGACGCCCAGCGTGAGCGCGAGCAGCACGGGATCGATGGGCGGCTGCACATTGGCCTCGCCCTTCTTCGACGTGGAGCCGATGTCGGACGACGCCGAAAACTGACCCTTGGTGAGCCCGTAGACGCCGTTGTTGTCGATCACGTACAGCATGCGCACGTTGCGGCGGATCGCGTGACAGAGCTGACCGAGCCCGATGGACAGGGAGTCGCCGTCGCCGGAAATGCCGATGTACGTGAGGTCGCGATTCGCCGCGTTTGCGCCGGATGTCACCGACGGCATGCGACCGTGCACGGAGTTGAATCCGTGCGAGGAGCGCATGAAGTACGCGGTGGTCTTGGACGAGCAGCCGATGCCGCTCATCTTCGCCGCGCGGTGCGGCGGCAGCGACAACTCCCAGCACGCCTGCACCAGCGCGGCCGTCACGGAGTCGTGTCCGCAGCCGGCACACAGCGTGGACATCGCGCCTTCATAGTCGCGCTGTGTAAAGCCAAGCGCGTTCTTCGGTAGGCCTGGATGGCGTACCGGTGGTTTGGCGATTGATGTCATCTGGGGAAAATGCAGTTGATCGTCATGAGACTTTCACCGTATCCATCGGCTCCGCGGCGCGAGGCGCCTTCCCGAGAATCGCACGCACCACCTTGTCCGCCGTCAACGGCATGCCGCCGTAGTCGAGGACCGGAATCATCTCGTCACGCGGCTTGCCCGTCTCGATGGCCAGCAGCGAACGCAACTGCGCGTCGCGATTCTGCTCGACGACGTAGTTCGTCGCATGCGCATCGAGGAATGCGCGCACCGGCGCATCGAAGGGGAATGCGCGGATGCGCATGTAGTCGGCCTGCACACCGGAGCCGCGCAACAGATCAAGTGCCTCCATCACGGCGGCGTGACATCCCCCGAGCGACACGATGCCGATGGTCGCCCCGGGAACGCCGTGGAATTCCGGCGCCGGAACGGCACTGGCCGCGTTTCGGAATTTTCGCGCAAGGCGATCGACGACCTCCTGATACGCGTCGGAGTCCTCGGTGTAGGTGCCATGCTTATCGTGCCCCGACCCGCGCACGAAGTACGCGCCGTTGCCATGCACGCCAGGCAGCGTGCGCGCCGCAATCGCATCGCCATCCACATCCAGGTAGCGCGAGAAGGTCTTCACCTGTTCCAGCTCGTCGGCCGTGAGGCACTTGCCACGGTCGGGCGTGTAGCCGTCGTCCCAGTTGAGGCGCGGGCACATCCAGTCGTTCATCCCGATGTCCAGGTCGCTTGCCACGAACACCGGCGTCTGGAAGCGGTCCGCCAAGTCGAACGCGGCGACGCTCAGGTAGAAGCACTCCTCCGGCGAGCACGGAAAGAGCACGATGTGTTTGGTGTCGCCATGCGAGGCGTACGCGAGCGACAGCAAGTCCGCCTGCTGCGTGCGCGTGGGCATGCCGGTGGACGGGCCCGTGCGCTGGATGTCGTAAAATACCGCGGGTATCTCGGTGTAGTACGCGAGCCCGATGAACTCCTGCATCAGCGAGATGCCCGGGCCCGACGTGTTGGTGAACGCGCGCGCTCCCGCCCACCCTGCACCGATCGTGAGGCCCGCCGCCGACAACTCATCTTCCGCCTGGATGATGCAGTAGCGCGCGAGGCCGGTCTCAGGCTCCGTCCGAAACTGCTTCGCGAACGCCGTGAACGCCTCCATCAGCGACGTGGACGGCGTGATCGGATACCACGCACCCACCGTGGCGCCAGCATAGATGGCGCCGAGCGCCGCAGCGGTGTTCCCATCGATGATGATGGCGCCGCTGGTGGCATCCATCGTCTCGAGATGGAATGGCAGGGGACACTCGTAGTTCGCCATCGCGTAGTCATAGCCCAACCGGATGGCGAGGTTGTTGAAGTCGAAGAGCGACTTCTTCTTCGAAAACTTCTCCACCAGCATCTGCGCGACGACATCCATGTCCATCTTCAGGAGCGCCGCGAGCGCGCCGACATACACGATGTTGCGCAACAGCGTGCGATTGCGGTCGCCCTTGAAGTTGTCTACGCAGAGCTTGCCGAACGGGATGCCGAGAATCGTGATGCCCTCACGCACGAGCTCCGGCTCGAGCGGCCACGACGAGTCGTACAGCAGGTAGCCGCCGGGCCGCACGCTCGCGACGTCCTTCGCGTACGTCGCCGGATTGAGCGCGACGACGAGGTCCACTGCGCTGGGGCGGGCGGTGTACCCGTTCGCGCTGACGCGGATTTCGTAGAAGGTTGGCAGTCCCTGGATGTTCGACGGGAAGAGGTTCTTCCCCGTCACGGGAATGCCCATGCGGAAGATCGCCTGCATGAGCAGGCTGTTCGCGCTGGCCGATCCGGTGCCGTTCACCGTCGCCATCTTGAAAGCGAAATCGTTGACGCCGCTCATGCGGTCACCGGCTGCACGCCGTCCGGCGCAAAGGCGTATGGGAGCACGAGCGCGAACTTGGCCATGTCCCACGCGGCCGTCGGGCAGCGCTCCGCGCAGAGTCCGCAGTGGAGGCAGATGTCCTCGTCCTTCACCATGACGCGCTTGGTCTGCGGCAGCGCGGTGGAGACGAAGAGGTCCTGGGTGAGGTTGACGGCCGGCGCTGTTAATCTGGTGCGCAACTCCCCTTCGGATTCCGAGACGGGCGTGATGGTGAGGCAGCTCACGGGGCAGACGTCGACGCACGCATCGCATTCGATGCAGAGCTTCTCCTCGAAGTGCGTTTCGACGTCGCAGTTGAGGCAGCGTTCCACCTCGGTGGCGGTCTGTTCCGGCGAGAACCCCAGCTCGACTTCGGCGGTCAGTTTCGAGAATCGCTCCACCAGTTCCGCGTGCTTCATGTGCGCGCGCGGCGAGGGATTGAAGTCGTTCGAGTAGGCCCACGAGTGCATTCCCATCTTGGTACTCTCGAGGTGCATGCCCTGCGGCGGCCGATCCGTAACGGGCAATCCCTGACAGTGGTGGTGAATGGAGATGGCCGCCTGATGACCATGCTCCACCGCCCAGATGATGTTCTGCGGGCCCCACGCGGCGTCGCCGCCGAAGAACACTCCCGTGCGACTCGACTCGAACGTGACCTTGTCGATGACCGGCATGTTGTGCTCGTCGAACGCGATGCCGATGTCGCGCTCGATCCACGGAAACGCGTTGTCCTGCCCGATGGCGAGGATGACTTCGTCGCACGGCAGGATGACGGCACCGGCTGACGTGTCGAACTCCATGCCGACGAGCGTGCCGTTCTCGATGACGAACCGCTTTGGCGAGTGATTCTCGATGATCGCGATGCCCTCTTCGTCCGCGTCTTCAAGCTCCCACGGCGACGCCTTGAAGTATTGTCGCGACCGCCGTGCCACGACCTTCGTGTCGATGCCACCGAGGCGCCGAGACGTGCGGCAACAATCCATCGCGGTATTGCCTGCGCCAATGATGAGCACCCGCGGCGCGATCTTTTCGATGTGACCGAAATGCACGGAGCCCAACCACTCGATGCCGATGTGGATGTGCTCGCGCGCGCCATCGTCCCAGCGGCCGGGGATGTCCAGCTCCTTGCCCTTGGGCGCTCCGCTCCCAACGAACACGGCATCGTACCCTTCGTCGAGGAGGCCAGCCATGCTCGCGACGCGGGCGCCGTATCGCACCTCGGCGCCCATGTCGATGATGTAGTTCGTCTCCTCGTCGAGCACATGTTCAGGGAGCCGGAACGCCGGGATATTGAAGCGCATCAGTCCGCCGGCACGCGCGTGCTGCTCGTGGATCACGACCTCGTATCCGATAGGAAGGAGGTCGTTGGCGACGGTGAGCGACGCGGGCCCCGCACCGATGAGCGCGACGCGCTTGCCGTTCCTGACCGCTGGCGCCTTCGGCAGGTACGGGGTGATGTCGTCGCGGAGGTCTGCCGCCACCCGTTTCAGCCGACAGATGGCCACGGGTTTGCCGTCTATGCGTCCTCGGCGGCAGGCCGGTTCGCAGGGGCGGTCGCAGGTGCGCCCCAGGATACCCGGGAAGACGTTCGATTCCCGGTTGAGGAGGTAGGATTCCGTATAGCGTCCCTGGGCGATGAGCCGTAGGTATTCGGGGACGTTGGTATGGGCCGGGCAGGCCCACTGGCAATCCACGACTTTATGGTAGTTTCGTGGATCGAAAGGGTCGGTGTAGACGGGCATGGCGCAGAATGCGCCGCGGGCAAAGCGTTTGCAAGACGGCGTGCCATTTGTATACACTTGCGCGGGTCGGATTGTATACCGTAATTTGCCGTCGTCCCGAGCGTAGTCGCGGGACTTGCTTTTTTCATCCCGACGGACGTATCCCGAGAGGGTCAGGACGATGACGACACGTGTTCGCGCTGCACTCGCACTCGCGTTGCTCGCTTCGGGGGGCGCCCTCGATGCGCAGGGCGTCGGTACCGGCCCCCGCTGGACCGGGTGGACCGGCTGCTGGAGCGTGGCGCCCGCCGACATCCAGGCGATCAACCGCCCAGGCGGCCCCCGCCTCGTCTGCGTCACGCCCACGGCGGACGCGAACGTCACGCACGTGTCGCTCCTCGCGGATGGCAAGGAGTTCTTCCGCGACACCATCGACGCCAGCGGCGCGGTGCGCTCGGTGGAGCGAAATGGCTGCAAGGGCTCCGAACGCGCCACGTGGTCGTCGGACGGACGACGCGTCTACCTCAAGTCGGCGATCCTCTGCGGCGAAACGGCCACCGACATCGCCGCCATCTTGTCGCTCACACCATCGGGCGACTGGATCGACGTGCGCAGCATCCACTCGGGTCAGGCCACGGACGTGGTGGTCACACGCTATCACGATGTCGGCACGCCGAGCGGTGTGCCGGCCGACGTCGCCGCCCTGATTGCCGAGCGCGGCGCGGCGATCAAGGCAGCGCGCAAGGAATCGGCGGCCGCCAAGCTCGAAAGCAAGGACGTGACGGAGGTGCTGCGCGTCTCCGGTAATCCCATGCTCGTGGAGCTGTGGATCCTCGAGAACGGGCTCACGTTGTCCGTCGACGCGCAGTCGCTCAAGGAACTCGAGGAGGCTGGCGTGCCGTCGCACATCACCGACGCGATGATCGCGGTGGATCGCGCGGAGCGAGATGGATCGAGACGGCGCTATGCCAGCTACTACATCCCCTGGGACGAGCGGATGCGGTGCTATGGCTGTGGCGAGAAGCGCGACTGGGATCAGGGCACGGGGCAGCGCATCATCTTCCAGGCGTGGCAGAACGAGGATCCGTGGAACTTCAGCATGTTCGGCGGCTACTTCGGCCCCTACGGACAGTTCGGGTATCCGAACCGTATCGGCAATTACGGCAGCTACGGGAGTTACGGCGGCTACGGCAGGGTGTACGGCATCCTCGGCGCTGGGTCAGCACGCTCGTCAGTGCGGGATCTTCGCCCGCCCGTGATGACGCTGGCAAGCACCGTCAATCCGAACGACGCCAAGGCGCCGCCGACAAAGGGCGACGAAGCGCAGGCAGACGACGTCAGGAAAAAGGCTGTGGACGCGATTGCCTCGGCGGCGGATTCCAAGGCTCGCTCGACCAACAAGTCGCCAACATCGACCAAGAGCGCACCGCGACGGTAGTTGCAACGCCGCTGCAAGCCGTTTTCTCGACGATCAAACCGCAGATGTGTGGCGCCATGTCGGATGCGAGTGTGGCAAGAAAGTCACTTATCCGCGTCGCGAGAAACGGGGCCAAATCCGTAACTTGATGTTCCGTAACTGCTTGCGAGAGAAGCAGTGTGCTGAAAGCGCCGGGCGCGCCAGTTGCTTTTGCCAGGATCACTCTTCCGATCCTGGACAATCTGACTAAGGATGCCCTGATGCGCCGATCGACGTTGGTTCTCGCCTGCTTCGCTGCTCTATCGATTCCCGCCGCGACCGCCGTCGCGCAGCCGGGGTCGGCCGTCCCGGGCCTCACGTTGAGCTTCCTCCAGCCCACGGGCACGGGCACCCCCAGCAGCTCGTTCGACATCTGGCTGCGCCTGGCGCTCGACCCCAATGCGAGCCCGCTCGACATCGACGGGTCGTCGCCGAACACGAACTTTGGCATGTCGGGTCTCGTGCTTCCCTACAATGGGTACGAGACCAACCAGCAGCAGGGCATTTTCGTGTTTGATACGTACAGCGCCGGCGTCACCAGTTTGGCGCTCGAGTGCGCGGGGTCCTTCGCCTGCGGCACACCCGATTGGCTGTTCGACTTCAACTACTGCGTGAATGCCTGCTTCCTGAACTCCGGCACGTTCAGCCTGGCGCCGGGTAGCGTCTACGACTTCCACTTCGGGACCTTTAGTCCCCGGAACGGCACCGTTCCGCCAGGCACCTACGACGTGCACAACGCGCACGTCACGATGGCCATTTTCGGTCAGGGCCACGAAGAGGACGGCAACGGCAATACGATCGTTGACCAGTTCGGCGACCCGATTGTCTACGATCTTTACAACTGGTCGTCCATCGCGAACACGTGCGCAAATGGACCGCAGACGCCGTCTTGCTCGTTTGAGCGCACGATCGTCGCGGAGGCCGTCGTCGCCACGCCGGAGCCCGCGACGATGTCACTCGTCGCGCTTGGCCTCATTGGAATCGTTGGCGTGCGCCGGCGCCGTCGCGCAGCCTGACGCTGCACCGTTGAACCAAAAGTGGCCCGTCCGCATTGGCGCGGACGGGCCGCTTTCGCGTCGAACCAACAGCAGGTACAGATCCTTCGCTGAACCAACAGCAGGTACAGATCCTTGTACCATGAAACGGGAGCAACATATCGCGACGACGTCGCGTTCGATAAGCTCATCGCCACAGTCGGCCACCCGTGCGGGAGTGTCATACAGATCCAGCGTGCAGCCAACGCCGAGCGAAGACCTGCGCCCCG
>JANOIJ010000093.1:0-1732 GCA_031407575.1 Gemmatimonadaceae bacterium
AGATTCGCTTCCGAAATGATGTAGGGCGGTAGTACGCACGCAGAATCGCCCGAGTGAATGCCGGCGTCCTCGATGTGCTGCATCACGCCACCGATCACGACGTCCGTTCCGTCCGAGAGCGCGTCCACGTCAACCTCGTACGCGTCCTCGAGGAAGCTATCGATCAGGACCGGACGCTCCTCGCTGACGCGCACCGCGGTCGCGAAATACTCCTGGAGCGACGGTGCATCGTAGACGATCTGCATCGCGCGCCCGCCGAGCACGTAGCTGGGACGGACGATCACCGGATAGCCGATACGTTCGGCAGCGTCGATCGCCTCCTCGACGCTCGTCGCCGTGCCGTTCGGCGGCTGCGTGAGCCCGATCTTGCGCGCGACTGCCTCGAATCGGCGACGATCCTCGGCCGCATCGATGGAGTCGGGCGACGTGCCCAGAATGCGCACGCCGGCCGCCTCGAGACCACGCGTGAGCTTGAGCGGCGTCTGCCCCCCGAGCTGCACGATGACTCCCATCGGCTGCTCCCGCTGCACGATCTCCAGCACGTCCTCGAGCGTCAGTGGCTCGAAGTACAGCTTGTCCGACGTGTCGAAATCCGTGGAGACGGTCTCGGGGTTCGAGTTGATCATGATCGTCTCGTACCCCTGCTCGCGCAGCGCCATGACGGCGCGAACGCAGCAATAGTCGAACTCGACTCCTTGCCCGATGCGATTCGGTCCGCTGCCGAGGATCACGACGGACTTCCGTCCGCTGCGCGGCGCCTCGCTCTCCTCGTCATAACTCCCGTACAGGTACGGCGTCGCCGAGGGGAACTCCCCCGCGCACGTGTCCACCATCTTGTACGCCGGCCGCACGTTCATCGCCCAGCGTGCGGCGCGCACGTCGTTCTCCTTCGCGCCACGCAGCAGGGCCAGCTGACGGTCGGAGAAGCCGAGCTGCTTCATGCGCCGCATCTCGATCGCGCCGACCTCGGCCAGTGCCGCGTAGGCCTGTTCTGCCTCGACCAGCTCCGACATCTGCGAGAGGAACCACGGGTCGATCTTCGTGAGCTCGAAAAGCTCCTCGACCGACATGCCGAGCAGCAGGCCACGCTTCACCTGGTAGATGCGCTCGGGGGTGGGCTGGCGCAGTCCGCCGCGAAGGGTCTCCATCGTGTCGTCGGCGAGCCGGTCGTCGAGAAGGTGCTCGCCCACGCTCCAGCCAGGCCGCCCGGTCTCGAGTGCGCGGAGGGATTTCTGGAACGCCTCCTTGAACGTCCGCCCGATCGACATCGACTCGCCGACGCTCTTCATCTGCGTCGTGAGCAGCGGGCTGGCATTCGCGAACTTCTCGAAGGCGAAGCGCGGCACCTTCACCACCACGTAGTCGAGCACCGGCTTGAACGACGCCGGCGTCGTTTTCGTGATGTCGTTCGGGATCTCGTCCAGTCGATAGCCCACCGCGAGCTTCGCGCCGATGCGGGCAATGGGAAATCCCGTCGCCTTGGACGCCAGCGCCGATGAGCGCGACACGCGCGGATTCATCTCGATCACGATCATCTCGCCGTCACGCGGGTTGGTCGCGAACTGGATGTTGCACCCGCCAGCGTCCACGCCCACTTCGCGAATGATCGCGACCGCTGCGTCGCGCATCGTCTGGTATTCGCGATCAGTGAGCGTCATCGCCGGCGCCACGGTGATCGAATCACCGGTGTGCACGCCCATGGGATCCAGGTTCTCGATGGAGCAGACGATCA
>JANOIJ010000128.1:0-23685 GCA_031407575.1 Gemmatimonadaceae bacterium
CGCGGCCCACACGCGGCGCGAGCGTTCCGTCAAGACCGGCTGGAGTCGCTTGAATTTCCGGCGCAGCGCAGCGAGAGTCACGGCACGAATTTACACTGCGCCCTCTGACAAATCAATCAGTTATTTCGTCACAACCCCTAAGTTGTTGTTCGCAAGTACTTTCCGACGCGGTGATGTGCTTGAGAATCGTTGAGAATCGTTGAGAATCGCTTGAGGCTGTTGAGTTTGGGCTTTTTTGGGGCTCACATCTAGCAATCGTCTTCGTTCTACCGGACAGTTGCTCCGTGTAGCCCTTCAGCAGATCTACTTCTTCGGTCGAAGCAAAGCCTCATAGAGTGCTCGCTCAACCCACCCGAATCCGACCCGTTCCTGCTCAAGCCGGACATGGTCACCGAACCGGTGCTCGACGAGATCCTGATAGAGTGCCGCTTCATCCGGTGTGAGCCGATCGAACGAGCGCACCAGCGGTTCCCGCTCACGAACCCACTGCGCCCGATGGGCCATGAGCGTACCGTGATCCATCAACAGTGATCGCGCCCCAGGAAAGTGTCTGCGAAATTGATCGAGTATCGCGAAGCCGTGGGTGTCGATGTCGCCCCAGTAGAACAACCGCTTCTGTCCGAGCCAGAGGCTCTCGCGCAGCACGTCCACGCCATAGCCCAAGCCGAAGATGACAATCGCGCGCGCCATCTCAGGAAAGGCCAGCCCGTTGGTTTCGTTCTCGGTGACGAACACCCGTTCCACGTCCAGGGAGAGCTGGGCGAACTCGGCGGCCGGTACGGTCAGATCGGAAATCCCATCTGGGCGGAGCACCGAATCGAGGATGCGGAAGCGCACCATCGCCGGCTTGCTGCGGATGCCGTACCGGCGCTCAAATTGCGCGACGCCCGCCGGTGTTCCCGGCACCCATCCCTCGGGCCATGCTACTTCGAGCAACTCGGAGAGAATTCCGCGTCGCTCCTCGATGAACTTGGAGTCTACTCCGGCGATGTCGAGCTGCCGCACGTAAAGCCCGGAGCGCGGATTGGCCCGGAGCCAGGTTACGACCTTGACGAGACGGCCCCACTCGTCTCCGTGTGACAGTGCCAGGAGAGGCTTGCGCCCCACCCACGAAAGCAGTTCCGGAGCTCGCTCCCGAGTAATACGCACGAGTTGATCGAACCGGTCAACATCGGCCGCAACTCCGATCAGCGCGATTGCGTCAGTTTCGGTCTCGATCGCGATCCCCCGTGGCACCCGGTTCCGCCCCAACTGCCGATGCGTGACCTCGGCCCACTCAATGGTGTAGCCGGCTCCGCGCACCTCTCGGCTTTTTGCCTCTAAATCGCGGATCCATGTCCGGACATCATCGAAGCGGTCGGTCAGCTCCGCAGCCGTCGGCTTCCGAAATTGAACGCGCAGGGGAAAGAGCGGCGCGTCATTGAGTCGGGCCGCGAGGATTCGCCCGCGCGTCCACTGTTGCTTCACCTCGTCGACGATCTCGAGCGGCGTCGTCCACGCTCCTGCGATGGCTGCGCGGCTCACGCGCCTCGCGCGGCGCGCTCCGCACGGTATTCCTCGATCGTCAGGTTTCGGACCATCGAGTTATTGCCATCCGCATTGTGCACGAAACCCACGTTCGCGACGAACGGCTCGATGACATGAATCTTCTGCATTGGCGTCACTACCAGAAGTTGCAGCCCGAGTTTGCCGAATAGCTCGAGGCCAAACCGTGCCGATTCATCCGAGCCTCGACCAAAGGCCTCGTCGATAAGCACGAAGTGGAACGAGCGCGGACGGCTCGCACCGGCGCCGATGCCGAACTGATATGCAAGGCTGGCTGCCAGGACGGTGTACGCCAACTTTTCTTTCTGTCCACCGGACTTGCCGCCAGAGTCTGCGTAGTGCTCGTGTTCGACGTTGTCGTGCCGCCACCGCTCCGACGCCGAGAAGACGAACCAGCGGCGGACGTCCGTGACCTTCGCCGTCCATCGTCGATCGGGCTCGACCAGCCCCTCGCGCCCACGGAACCGCCCGATGATGTCCCGCACCTGTAGGAACTTGGCCTCGGAATAGGAGTCCGCCTGCGAACCAGTCAGACTGTCTTCCGTACAGGCGCGCAATCGCTGTTGAAAATCACGGACCTCGGTGTCCGTTGACGCCTCTGCCTCCAGCGTGATGTAGCGACCGTCGTTGTAGTCGATGTCCCGAAGCGATCGGTTGATCACCGCCACCCGCTCATTGATAGTGTGGCGCTCCTTGTTTAACTGCGACTGGAAATTGGCGATCTCACGGATGGTATTCTCATTGAGCAACTCCTTGAAGCGCTCCTCGAAGCGCGGCAAGTCGTCGGAGACGAGGCCGCTCAGCATCGTACGATATTCGCCGGCGGCGGCAACCGACGCGTCGACCTCGCGCGTCTCCTGCGGGAATCGGCCAATGTAGCCACGCATCGCGCTGACGATCTCTTCGGCAAGCCGACTCGCTTTCTTGTCGTCCGCGTCGATCTGATCCTGGAGCCATTTCCGAATGTCCTGCTGATCCCGATCACACGACTCCACGGTGAGCGGCCGCTCGCCAAGTGCTGCTAGACGGCACGACATGAGCCGCGGAAAGCGAAAGACACGGAGGTCCTCCGTGACCTGGCTCGTGAACTCGACGCATTCGACCCTCTGCTTCCGCGCGGCGTCCCTGCGTTCGTCGAGGCCGGCGCATGTGCGCTCTGTGTCGCGGACTGCCTTCTCGATACGGTCCACGTCCTTCTGGACAGCGTCGTGCTGTTCCCTCAGCGCGCGGAGCGCGTCCGACGAGGACGCGTCGAGCTGCTTGCGCTCCTCTTCGAACTGATCGATCTCCAAGGCAGTCGATCGCCAGTCGAGCTCCGAATAGCTTTCGAACAAGGTGAGTTGCTTAAGTGTCTCTCCCCGCGATTGAATTGCGCGAAGAAGGGTGTCGGCCCCGCCACGTCGCATCAGCGCGACTTCTCCGCGTGCGGCGATATCGGCCGCCTGCCTCTCCAATGCGGCGATCTTGCCAGCGTTTGTCCAGCCGAGGACGTAGTTGGTCCGATCATCGATGTGCCGGCGATCGTCCTTTTCGTGACGATCGCCACTCCCCTTGATCTGGCCCGCGCGGGTAACGGCACGCTCGGCACGCCGGAAATTGTCCAGCGATTCACAGCAGGCGTAGTCGAACCGGTGGGTCAGCTCCGCGTCGATCCAGTCGTAGAACGGCGATGCGGATTGCACCTCGAGCATGTGCACGAGCGAGCGCGGATCAGAAACATCACGAACCGTTACGCGCTGTGCCCGGGCACGATAGTAGACGAGCCGTCCGTGCAGATGCGTGCGATCCACCCAGTCACTTACCCGAGCGTAGTCCGCGTCGCCGACCAGCACTGACAGCGCGAAGTGATGAAGAATCCGCTCTATGGCGCCCTCCCATGCCCGCGCGTCGGGGCGAACCTGTATCAGCTCGCCGGCAAAGGGCAATTGATCCTCCGCGATCCCGACTGCGTCGCTCAACCGGCGCCGTAGCTCGAGCCGATTCTCGGGAATGCTCGACCGTCGCCCACGAAGCGAGGTAATCTCCGCAACCAACACGTCGTGCTGGCTCTTGAGCTGCCGGAAATCGACCGTCGCGTTGGTGAGCGACTCCTGCGCCTTGGCGCGCTCGGGCTCCTGTCGCGCAAGTTCGCGGGCGATGGCTTCGCGATTCGACGCAAAGCTGTCGTCATCCAGCCGACGCAGCAGCCCAGCGGTCCCCGCGAGCTCGGCGTACCGGGCCGCCTTGGCGCTACGGGAGTCGCGGAGTTGCTGGCGGTCGATGATCGCAACGCGGATCTGGGCAAGGCGTTCTCCGCCGTTGACCGCGATGTCGCGCTCGATCGCCGACAGTGCGAGCCGGCGCTCCACAAGCCGCGGCACTAACTCAGCTACCGCGGATGAGCCGCGTTCGATTTCCTGATCTAGCTCGGCGATCCGCGTTGCGAGCAGACCGTCCTTGAGTTCAGCAAACCACGCACGGAGCGCGTCTCGACAAAGCCGGAGCTCGGCGGATCGTGCCGAGACTGCGTCGTGCTCGTCACATCGCGCAATGAGCGGCGTCAGAAGCGCGATCTGCTCCTTGGTACGGAGAACCGCCTCGTGAGCGCGGGTAAGGTGATCGAAGTGCTCCAGCAGTTTCGCGATGCGGTCTTCGACCGGAAATGCTTCGAGCATGTGTTCACGCACGAACTCAGTCAGGTTGCCCACCGACTTCATGGATACCGTCTGATAGAAGAGGTCGAGCGCCTGCTCGCTCTCGATGCCAAGGCGGCGGCGGAACGCAGCACCATAACTGGAGTAGCTGTCGTGGAGTTCGACGCCCGGCCGACCGCGCAGCCGCTTGCGCAACTTGTCGATTTGGCCGCCGAAGTCGGCAAAATGATCAGCGATGGCGAGCGCTGTGTCGGCGACGATGTAGAGTCGAGCGGGCTGGCCCTGCGCCTCCTTCCACCAGAATACCTGGGCGATGGTGACCGTTTGCCCGACGACGGCGTTACTGAAGCGTGCGAGGACGACCGAGTAGCTCCCTTGATCGCGCAGTGCCACCGGTCGAGCGGCCGCGCCGGAGTCACCGCGTTCGGAACGATGATAGCCGAGGACGTAGCTCCGCAGCGTACGCTCGCGCGTCTCGGCACCGGCTGCTCGGTTGAAGGTGATCCGTTGCGGGGCAATCAGCAGTGTGGTGACGGCGTCGACGAGCGTCGACTTGCCGGATCCGATGTCGCCCGTGAGCAGGACATTCTCTCCGCCGCAGTTCAGCGCCCACACGTGGCGATTAAAGGTGCCCCAGTTGAACACCTCCACGCGGTCGAGCCGGAAACCCGGCCGCGGCGCGGCGCGCGAAGGCAATGACTCGCTCACTCGGCGGAATCTCCCGCCGTAGGAAGCGTCCGGTATGCGGCGAGCCGTTCGTCGAACACATGCAGCCACTGCGCGTCAACGAAGCTCTTGAGAATACGCATGATCTCGAAACGCTCCTCCTGTCCCTCGAGCCGTCGCAGGAAACCGAGCTCGATTACACGCTTTAAGTGTGAATCGATCCTATCGAGGGTGCGTGCTTCGTTCGTCGTGTCCGGCATGAACAACCGGACGAGATTGGCGATCTCGTCACGACTGAGAATCACCCGAGTCTCTCCCGTAGTTGCGTCAGATTCCGCAAGCTTACGTCGGAGCAACGCGAGCAGCAGACTCACCGGATATCCGAGCTGTCGCCGCGCCACTAGTCGGGGGACGTCGGTGCCGTCCGTGGCGGGTTGTTGGCGGAGAAAGGCAAATCCCTCAGCGTCGTCCAACTCCAGCGCCAATCCGATCACCGCGACGTGGTCGCGCACCTGGGCCTGAAGCTGGTCGAGTGAGTGCCAGATCGCCGGGGCGGTGTCGCGATAGACGACCCCTTTCATGAGCGCGACCAGCACGAGCGACAACTGGCCGCGCGGATCGACGGACGAAGGCGCGGTCATGTCACAAGCGCAAGTGCAATAGTGGGAACGAACACCACCAGTGGAATGGTTGCTTGGCGCGCGCGTCCTGCTTCATCGGTCCAGCGAATGGTCTGCTGTCGCAAGTCGTCGATGGTTGCCCGCTCGTCGGTGGAGGCTAGGCTGAGGTACGTTACGAGCTCGGCCAGCCCTTCCTCCAGCGGGAAGGCGACGGTCACCTCCGCGAGGGTGATCTGCGACTGGCCCAGCAAGGCGCGACGCAGATTCTGCTGGAGTCGCGCCGGATCAACGTAGCGCTGCTCAAAGAGCGCATCCACGGGAATGGCGTCGGTAGCGGCGCTCACGTCGACCGATTCGAGCTTCTGGCCAAAGGGAGGGTTGAAGAGCAGACGATCCATGTCCAGCGCGATGCTCGGCCGCACATCATCGATCTCCATGTCCGGGCCGGCGGGAAAGTCGGCGCGAATAGCAAGGGCGTGCTGCTCCACCCCACGCAGAATCTGGAGGATTCTCCGGTTCTCGCGAAGTGCCTGGTCATCGAGATAGCGGCGCAACTGTTCGGAAAGTCGAGCGACTGTTCGCTGGGCGACCTCTCCCGCTTCGAGCCAGTCGTAATGAATGCGGGCCAGGCGAGGATCCGGATCGAGCGAGCGAACCGGCTCAAGCGCGAGAACGGTGGCAAGGAGCGATGTCAGCTCCTCCTGCCGGTCGGGGGACATGAGGAAGTCCCAGAAGGCGCGGAAGCTTCTGCCCTGATCAGAATCCTCGATCGCATCACGATCACCGAAGATCACGTCGAGAAGCGCGCCTCGACCTTCGTCCCATGTGGTGATCTGTTCGCGGACTGAGCGATCGAGGTCGCGAAAATTCTGCTCGACGTCGCGGAAATCCGAGAGCAGCCCGCGCGCAGTGCCCGCCATCTGAAGAAATCGATCCTTCACCTGCGTCGGATCCATGAGCGACACGTGCCCTTCGCGAATTCGCCGGATTTCCTCGTCGTGGCGATCACGCCGTTTCTCCAGATCCGCGATTCGCGCGTCTGCATCGAGTTGCGTTCCTTCCGCCATCTGACGAAGCAGCTCGAAGACGGTGAGCAGCCTCGACTCCGTGCCGACGAAATGGCGCTCGCCGAGCTGCGCGATCCAGTCGATGACCTTCTCGGTCGCCGGCGAGACGTCATAGTGCGGCTCATCAGTACCAAGCGGATAGTACTTGCGCAGCCACCCCTTGCCGTCGGCGGCCCAATCGTCCAGGTAGTGGGCGGCGGACTGCGAAAAGGCTCGCTCCCCCAATTCTTCGTTGAGACGGAACAGCTCGTCGTCGAGGCGCGAGATCAACTCGTTACGGGGAAGAGCCCGCACGTTCGGTTGCACGAAATGCCGGTACAGCACCGACACCACGAGCGGCGCATGATCGGCAGCGAGCAGCTTCCAGCCCGGATGCTCGCGCCGGAGGGCGACGAGGGTGTCATACTCAAGGGACCACACTCCCCTAATCAACCGTAGGGGCGTTGCCTTGCAAGGACCCCCGTGGGGGCCGCGTGGGATTGGCGGGGCATCCCACGGATTTCAGTTCGATAGTGCGTTGGAGGATTCGTCCGGCCTCGAGGATCGAGGATCTGGCACTCGAGTAGGCTGAGGCGTGCGCAAGAGCATGCTGCTTGTGGCATGCAAAATGGCCACCTCTTCAGGTGGCCATTTCATTATCTGCTCGGTGAGTCCTGATCAACGACAACTTACCTTCGTGGCTCGGTGCAGTACCGCGTCGTTCTGTCCCTATCGCGATCATGGTCTGTAGATGTCCCGTCGATTTCCGACTTTTACCACAATTACTTCAAGAATGCGATCGGCGATCGTGTAAAGTACGCGATAGTCCCCAACGCGAATGCGATAACTGCTCTTGCTGCCACTGAGCTTGCGCACACCGGGCGGCCGCGGCTCGTTAGCCAACGCGGATATTGCATCGGCGACGTCCTGGCGCATGTCGATTGGCAGCTTGCTAAGCTCTCGCTGTGCGGCGGGTTCAATTGAAATCCTGTATGCCACGAATCTCCCCTTGCGGGGGGCATGTCGCCGGATGTCCTGATGACTCGGCTACTTCACGCCGAGTTGGGCCTTTGCCTGCTTCCATGGAATGGGTGTCTCACCCTTTGCCAGTACATCTTCCATGTCACGCAGATCCGCGCGGTCCTCGAGTTCTTCAAACCGCTTGAGGTCCTCGGCAGAGATCACGGCAGCGACGTCCTTGCCATGCCGCTGCACGACGAGCCGCTCGTGCCCAAAAGCCACTTCATTCAGAATTTCCGAGAATCGCTCCCGCGCTTGACTTGCTGGTAGACGGATCACTGCCTTCCTCCGAGCGATACATAGGGTTCGTATCGAGCCAGCGTCCCATGGACGGTGGCCCGAAGCCGAATTGTTCCCCTGCTGTCTCGCGGGTAGAGAGCGGTGGTTGAACGACCTTGTCGAACGACGACCGCACTCGTGCCTTCATGCACCGCCGCAGGATCTCTGCGGTGGCCCGACAACCTTGTTGCCGGTTAGTTCCACGCGGGCAGTCCATCCCGGACTGCTGCGCCAAGTCGGATTCCCCAACCTGTAGTAGACGGGCCTCGCCGCTGTTTCGACAATGACTTACCGTCATTGTTCGTACAACATATACGTTTTGTACGAAACAAGCAAGCCGCAGATGACTGCCCGGAGCAGCCAGCGAAGATCTACGGCTTTCGGTCAGCATCAAGTTCAAAGCCGAAGGCCTAGATACGCAAAGGCGGCCCTGTGGCGAGACCCCCAGGCGTCCCCCGCGGGCTCGCGCGGCGAGGCCGCGATGTCACATCGTAAATCGTTGCGCTGCCAGTTCATGGCCAGGGTCGGAATCGAACCGACGACACACGGATTTTCAGTCCGTTGCTCTACCAACTGAGCTACCTGGCCCCCAACTATCCACAAGCGGAGTAATAGTTTAGCGACCCCACCCGTACCCGTGTACCCCCTCGCGACTTTCTTTCAGGGCCTGCGACCTACCCCCAATTGTCGCATCACGTCGTCCAGCAGCTCCGACTCCGCCCGGCCAGTACTCAAGCATGCGCCTTCCGAGCTGCTGTTGCCCGACGACATGGCGCGTGCTGTCCCGGACAGGTGTACCGCCACCGCGATCGTGTCCGCTTGAAGGCGCGTGAGCTGCACCAGCAGTACAGACCGGATGCGATCCTGATCCGCGCGTGCGCCCGTCATGTTCGATCCGCAACCGAAGTACCGCGACACCGGCTGGCCGTGCCAGGTCCGTGACATCACCAGCGCGGTGTCGCCCATACGTCCCGCGGGCCTGTCGAGTACGGACGGCGTCACCTTCCGCACGGTCATGGCTTCCAGCACCGCCTGCCACACGCGGGGCGCCGGTGCCACTACCTTGCCTATCACCACGCCATCGTCGGCCCGGCGGCTGTAGGAGTCGTTACGGCCTTCCCCCACTTCCATCCGCGTTGCTGCACGGACCGGACTCGCGGGCTCGATGTTCTGCGGAGCACATGCGGTGGTGACGAGCACGCACAGTGCACAGGCGCGAATCGTGGATGTCTGCATGGCACCGCGCAGGTTGGGATGAACCGACACTGCCGTGATATACGTCCAATCGACGGTTCTCCCCAGTGGAGACACCAACGCCCCCGTGGACACGAGGTCCACGGGAGCGTTGGTATGTTGTTGCCGTTCAGCCCGGACTCACGCCCGCCGAGTGGTCAGAAGCTGTACCGCATGGATAGCTGCATCGTGTATAGCGACGCGATGTTGACGGAATTGAAAGCCTGGCTGGTACGGTCGAATGTGAAGATGCCCTGCGCCATCGGGCTGTTGCCGCCCGTCGGAACGCCCGACGGCAGCGCATTGCCCGTGTGCACCAAGCCAATCGTGGCACTGCAGATCTGGCCACACGTTCCGTTCTGGTCGGAGAAGGCCTGCTTGCCCCAATCCTTGTTCAACAGGTTGCCGAAGTTGATGATGTCGAGGCGGAGCTGGAGGTTCTCGAGACGCTTTCCGCCCAGCTTCCCGAGCGACTGCGCAACCGAGACATCCACCTGGTTGATCCAGGGGTTGCGGCAGGCGTTGCGGGTCATGAGCGTCCCGCGCGCTTCGCTCAGGCAGGGCACGGTGTTGATGAAGCTCTCGAACGCAGACGCCATCGTTGCGGCATTCGCCATCGCTTGGGCGGCCGTGCTGCCAGCGGGCAGACCAGTCGTCGCGCCGTTGTAGCCCGTGAAGAGGATCTCTGTCAGATCCGTCGCGTTCTTCGGCACGTAGATCAGGTCGTTCTGCGACTGGCCATCCGCATTCAAGTCGCCCGTCGTGCCGCCGTTGGTGCCATACACATAGTCATATGGCGCGCCCGAATTCCCGGTGTAGATCACCGAGATGTCCGTGGCGGTCTTCGCGCGATAGCTGCCCGTCATGATGATGCGGTGCGGCTGGTCGTACTTCGACTTGCCCACGCTCAGGTCGTCGAGACGGCCGCTCACGTCGCGCTGGTAGCGGTAGTTCGAGCCGGCCGTGCTGCTCGTGACCGACACCACGTCGCGCGACCGCTGGTGCGTGTAGGATGCCGAGCCTTCGAAGTTGTTCGAGAAGGACTTCTGCGCCTGTCCCGTGACGCTCCAGGTGTAGTCACCCGACGCGTTCGTGAGATCGAGCACCTGCGTGCGCCCTCCGTAGGTCTTTGGCGTGGCACCGCCGGCGATCAACGTCCCGTACAGCACTCGGCCATTGCGATCGGTGTTGGTGGGGTTGAGCTGTCCGCTCGCCGAATCGAACAGGGCGAGATTCCGGTAGAACACCCCGTTCTGCGAGCGCGAGTACAATCCTTCGAGCGTGCCGATGATGCCGTTGGCGAACCGGTGATCGAAGCCCATCGTCGCCTTCAGGTACTTCGGGCTCTTGAACTCGGGGTCGATCGTGTTGATGGCCGCGCCCAGCGCCAGCGTTGCTCCCGCCTTGCCAGCCGCCGGAGCGCACGTGGTGGGCGGCGCGCTGATCGTGGACGCGTTGAAGGCGGGCACCGCCTGCGATGTCACGCCCGTGGTGACGCCATTGCACGTGAGCGCGGCGAAGCCGCTCAGGCCGGAGTTACCGAATGCGTTGGACAGGTACACGAACGGGGGTGGGCCGCTGAACGAGCCCACGCCGCCACGCAATTGATTCGTCTGGTCGCCGGTGACATCCCAGTTGAACCCGAAGCGCGGCGAGATCTGCGCCTTGTGCGGCACGCTGCTCGTCTCACGCCGATAGATCGCCAGCACACTCGGGTTGAGCGGTGGCTCCGAACCAAACACCGGCTTGTCGACACGCACGCCGAACGTGAGCGACAACGTTGGCGTCGCTGCCCACGCATCCTCGATGTAGCCGGTGTACGTCGCGGCGCGGATCGTCGCGAGGCCGGCATTCTGGTCCGTGGGCGCCGGGGCGCTCACCACGTAGGTCGATGCAACACCGTTCCTCAGCGCATCGAGACTCTGGAACGTCCACGAGCCCAGCGAGTTCTGGCCGAACAGGTTGATCGACTTGTACCAAAGTCCCTTGCCGCCCACCGTGATGGCGTGCGCTCCCATGGGAAACGTGACGTTGTCCGTCAGTTCGATCGTGCGCTGATCGAGCGAATTGCCCTGCGACGATGCGTCCGTCCCCAGAACGAAGTTGGCCGTCTGCGCGGGGTTATCCGTGCGCGGGACACCGCGGACCGTCACCTGCGGAAAGCGCACCGGCACCGTGCGAAAGTCCGAGATCGTCGCATAGTTGAGCAGGAACTCGTTGTAGATCCCGCTTGGCAGGTTCGTCAGCAGTTCCAGCACCGAGCTGTTGGACTTGTTGCTCAGGTCGTACTTGTTGGACGTGAGCGAGAAATTCGGGCTCGGATTGCTCGGCAAGCTCCGGCTGAAGACGGTGTTGTCCGCCGAAGCGTAGTTGTGGCGCGCCACCAAGCGCGTGTTCATCGGCAGGTAGGCATCGAACCGGATGAAGGCGTTCCGGTTCGGATTCTTGCGCTGGATCTGCTCCCCGGTGCCGGCGTCGGCCAAGCCATACGCGGCGATTGCCTGGGACACTGCATCGACGGACGCCTGGTTGACGTAAGCATCCGACGCGCCGACGAATGACCCCACAGCAGGGAACTGGCGCTGCTGAATTTCGCCGCTCCCGAAGAAGAACAGCTTGTCCTTGATGATCGGGCCGCCCAGCGACGCGCTGTAGTGCTTCTGGTCGAACTTCGTGTTCACTGGCGACGTCCGGCTGAACTTCTCGTTACGCAGGTCGCCGTAGAAGGTGCCGTGGAACTCGTTCGTACCGCTCTTGGTCACGGCGTTGATGAGCAGTCCGCCGAAATTGCCTTGGCGGACGTCGAACGGAGACAACAGCACTTGGTATTCCTTCACCGCGTCGAGCGGAATCGACTTCGCATTCGCCGATGAGCCGGGCTGGCCGGTGGTGCCTAGGCCGAACACGTCGCTCGCTTGCGCGCCGTCGATCTGGATGGAGTTCTGTCGCAGGTTCACACCGCCGCCGGACAGGAAGCCCGTCGTCGTGGACACCTGGGGAACCAGCTGCACGAAGTCCGAGAAGTTGCGGTTCAACGTCGGCAGGCGATGCAGTGCAGAATCTGAGATCGTCGTGCTCGTGCCGGTCTTGGATGCGTTGATCACGGCGTCCGTCGTCGACGCGGTGATCGACACCTCGCCCAGTTGCTGGACCTCGCGCACCATCCGGAAATCTTCACGACGCGTCTGGCCCAGCGTGATCAGGATGCCGTCGCGCGACATCGGTGCGTAGCCGATGCGACGAACCGTGACGATGTAGCCCGAGTTCGGCGAAATACCCTGGATGGTATACAGCCCACTGGAACGCGTCGTCGTGGCGACGTTGTAGCCGGTGCGCGGATTGCGCACCAGGATCTGCGCCGACTCGACCGGGCCCGTCGCATCGGTGACTGTGCCGGTCAGGCCACCGGTGGTGACACCCTGTGCGGACACCTGGGAAACCGGAATAGCAAGAAACGCAAGAACGGCGACGACGCCGATTAGCGGTCGGAAATTCTGCATGAAGACTCTCTGGGTGGAGAAGGGATGGTGCCAAAAGCTATGGAGGCGACGGCCCGTCCAGCAATAGAGAATCGTAACTGACCGGTCACGCCTCCAACGCTGTCTTCTGCTTCGCACAGTACACAGCAAAACGTTCTCGCCGTAGAGGTTGACCCGCACCTCCCGGCACGTGGTCACTCACCGCCGAGATTTGCCCGCCCGAGCTGCCCTTATGCGTCCGGCGTGCGCGCGCCCACCCGCGCGGTGATCACGCTCTTGATGCCGCCCCGGATGTTGAAGTCACCCAGGACTTCCATCCACATCGGTTTCACGGCGGCAGACAGGTCGTCGAGGATGCGGTTGACCGCCCGCTCGTAGAAGATCCCGTCGTTCCGGAAGCTCCACAGGTAGAGTTTGAGGCTCTTGAGCTCCACGCACACGTCGCCGGGGATATACGTGATGTGCATGGTGGCGAAATCGGGCGCGCCGCCCTCGAGCAGCTTCAGGTCCTCGGCGTCCGACTCGATCCCGCCAAGTGGGCACAAGGACGTGAACTCCGGGCACTCCATGGCGATCTCGTACGGGCGTCCGGGATACGGATTCGCGAACGTCTCCAGCAGTTCTGGTCGGGGCATTTCGAAGGATAACGAACGGCGATCGGAGAACGGCGGCCGGCGGCCGCGCTAGCCCATTTCCGCTGAGCGCTTTGAGCTAGCTGCTGTCGGCTGCGCGCTTTGGTTGATTGGTCGTTCCGCTGCTTGCTGGCAGCCGGGAGCTGGCATGCTGGCTGCGCACAGTTCCAAATGGGGTACAAAAGAAGAGCCCCCTGGACTTGCCAGGGGGCAGTACCGCCAGGCCGTTCTCCCGGCGGCAACGGGCCGGTCCAGAGGGGACCGGCACCTCGTCAACATAAGGCGGTGAACCCGCCGGGCGCCAGAGACAGAATGGCCATGCGCATGAGCCGCGTGTCTACTCCTCTCCGCGCAATTGCTTGGCCATCTCGTCCAGCACGGCACGCTCGTCGTTTGACAGGCTTTCCAGTCCCGACGACGAGATCTTGTCGAGCACCCGGTCCAGCTCGGCCGCACGTGCCTCGCGTGACGTGCGCACCGGTGTCACCACCGCTCGCGCCGCCGGACGCTTTTGGCCCGCCACGGCCTTGCTCTTGGCCACGATTTCGTCCACCTCGTCGCGCTGCGCGCGCGCGCGTGGCAGTGTGCGCGGAATGGCGCGCGGCGGTGCTTCGTCCTGGTAGTCCGGCGCCGGCGAGATGCGCTGCCGCAAGCGGTCCAGGCTTGTCGCGGGGGGCGTCCTGAAATACAGCCAACCGAACGCCAGACCACCCAGGTGTGCCATGTATGCCCAGCGCTGGCCCGTTACGGCTGCGGTGGCGGGGTCGGTCATCGCGAACACGCCGAGCGCCAGGTTCGCCACGATGAACGTCACCACGAGCGTCCATACCCGCATCGGGACAGCGCCAAACAAGGCAATCTCATCGCGTGGCCACTGCAACCAATAGGCGAACATCACCCCGAACACCGCCGCTGATGCACCCACCAGCACGCCAGTCGGCACGAACAGCAAGTGGAACATCGCCCCACCCAAGCCACACCACAGGAAATAGAGCGCGAAGGCGCGCGTGCCCATCGCAGTCTCGAGCCGCGGCCCGAACACCAGCAACGCATACATGTTCAGCAGCAGGTGCCACGCACCGAAATGCACGAACATGTAGGTCCCGGCGCTCCACAATGACCGCTGGAGATTCCCGTCCTGGAAACCGAGCACGGCAAACGAGTCGGCGTTGCTCACGATGGTCCATTGCAGGACCAGGATGGCGACGCTGATGCCCAGCAGCACGCGCACTCCACGCGTGATCTGCGGTACTTCCTGCTCGTCGAACTGCGTTGAAGTCGCCATCGGACAGTGCTGCGATGCAGCTGCTGAACTGGTTTTCGCTCGCCGTGCGCGAGCTTCTTTCACTTGAACGTACTAACCGTTGCGGGTGTTGCGAGTTCCGCTGGCCTGCTACCGCGGGGTCGGCTTGCTGGGCCATCGCGGAAGCACGCGCACGTCGGCGTGCACCGACATCGCCCGCTCGAGCCAGATCACCCAGCGGCGATCGTGCTCCACTGACTGCTCCATCACCGGATGCACCACGATCTGTGTCTCGCTGCTCGCCTCGTGTATCTGCTCGACGATCCGGAAAAGCGGCCCGTCACTCAGCGTCTCTCCCGGAACGATGGCCACGGAGTGCGCCACATGTTTGTTCGCCGCCAGGCGGATTGTCATGCACGTGCAGTCAAGCGCTGTCGACTTCTCTGTACCATCCAGTGTCACCTGCACCAGCGACAACGCACGCAGGAGTCGCTCCAGCGCCTCCGGGCGCTGCCCGTCATGGTCGAGCATCACCGGTAACGGACCCGCCTCGCCGAACGCCGCCAGCAGGAACTCATCCTCGGCGAGGACGTCTCGACCCACCACCGCCACGGAGTGGTATTTCGAGCGCGCGGCCAGGCGCTTGAGTTCGCCCTTGAGCGCCTCGGACGTGTAGATGGTCGCGGTTTCGGCCTCTTCCGCAAACTTCACGAGAAGCTGCCGATGTCCACTCCACGGGCCGAGTGTCTGCACGCCGGCGGGAATGCCGGCGAGCGCCGCACTGAGGCTGGGAAGCTTGCCTTTGTTGGGTGTCATGACATGTCGGTGGGACCCGCTGGCGCCACTGCCAGCAGTGCGATGCGCTCGCACAATTCGGGGAAGCTAATGCCCGCCGCGGCGGCCGCTTGGGGAACGAGGCTCGTGCCGGTCATCCCGGGCAGCGTATTCGCCTCGAGACAGTAGAACTGCCCCTCTGCCGTCATGCGGAAATCGATGCGGGCGCACCCACCCAGCTTGAGTCCGGTGAAGGCCTGCTTCGCCAGTGCCTGCACACTCGCGGCCTCACCTGCGCTCAACGCCGCAGGAAACGTCTCGATCGCCATTCCCGGCGTGTATTTGCACTCGTAGTCGTAGATCTCCTTCTTGGCGATGATCTCGCCAACGGGCAGCGCCTCGCCACCAAGGATGCTCACGGTCAGCTCGCGCCCGGGAATGAACGTCTCGATCATCACCTCGTCGTCGTGCTTGAACGCTTCGGCAATTGCCGGCGCCAGCTCCTCGGCCTTCTTCACGATGGACAGACCAACCGTGGAGCCCTGCTTCGACGGCTTCACGATTACCGGCCAACCAAGCGCGTGCTCGACCTCCGCGGCATCCGGCGGGGCGCTGGCGCCGTTCGCCATGAGCCAATCCGCGGTCTGCACGCCGTATGCGCGCATGATGTGCTTGGAGAGATCCTTGTCCATCGCGAGAGCGCTCGCTAGGTGTCCGCTCCCCGTGTAGGGCACGCCGGCCAGGTCCAGCAGCGCCTGGATGGTACCATCCTCGCCGCGCCCTCCATGCAGCGCCAGGAACGCGACGTCGCACTCCCCGCGCGTTGGCAGTCGCGCCGCCGTGTCCGCCAACGACTCCGCGTTCATGCGCGCGAGTTCGTCCGGCGTCGGCGGTAGCACCTTCACCACTCCCGCGGCGAGCATGCGCGCCTCGTCGTCCTGGGTCAGTGGCCCTTTCGCCGTGTCCACCGTAGCCACTGTGTGTCCACGTCCGCGCAACGCCTCTGCAATGCGCAGCCCGGACGCAAGCGAGACGTCCCGCTCCGAGGACGTTCCTCCCATCAGCACCGTAATCCGCATTGTTCCTGGGTGTGTCGGTTCAGTTGATTGGAGAACTGGAGACTGGAGACTGGAGACTGGAGACTGAGAAAGTGGGAACTGACGACCGGCCGATCTACCGGTTCATGAGGTACGCCAGCATGTCGCTCCGCGTGATGATGCCAGAGATCACGCCGTTCGTTGCAACGAGTACCGCTGGCGTCGCCTTGGATAGCAGCTTCTGGACCGACTCGACGTGCTGCACGGATTCCACGACGGGAAATGCCTCGTCCATCACCTCACTGACCACGGCATCCAGGAACCGCGAACTCTCCAGGCCGCGCTGTGTCAGCGCGTACTCTGTCACGCTGCCCACGCAGACACCGTTGTCCAGCACGGGCAGCTGCGACACATCGTGCAGCCGCATCAGGCCGAGCGCCTGGCGCACCATCTGGCCCGGCACCGCGCTGACGACCGTCGCCGGCGCACCGTCGCCCTTGTGGTCCACCAGGTCGCCGAGCGTGACGCGGTCCGGCTCGAGGAGCTGGTTCTCGCGCATCCATTCGTCGTTGAACTGCTTGGAGAGATACCGCTCGCCAGTGTCGCAAAGAAAGGTTACGACGAGCGCATCGGGGTCGTTCACCTCGCGCGCCACCTGGAGCGCCACGTGCGTGATCAGCCCCGACGAGCCCCCGACGAAGAGTCCTTCCTCGCGCGTGAGCCGCCGCGCCATGGCAAACGCGTCTCGGTCGCTCACCGTGCGATAGTCATCCACCACCGAAAGGTCGAGCGTCGTGGGCAGCTTGTCCTGCCCGATGCCTTCGACCTTGTATGGCGCTCCCTCGAGCCTGTGCGCTCCCTTGCTCCGCCACAGTTCGGCCAGGATGGAACCTTGTGGGTCGCCGGAGATGACCTTGATGTTCGGGTTCTTCTCCTTGAGGTAGCGCCCGACACCCGTGATGGTGCCGCCCGTGCCTGCCGCAGCCACGAAGTGCGTGATCCTGCCTTCCGTCTGCTCCCACAACTCGGGACCCGTTGTCGCGTAGTGTGCGTTTGGGTTCGCCTGGTTGTAGAACTGGTTCGCGAGAATCGCGTTTGGCGTCTCTTCCGCGATGCGTTTCGCCACCATCACGTAGTTGTCCGGATGATCGTGCGCCACCGCCGTCGGCGTGATGATGACGTCCGCCCCGAACGCCTTGAGTAGCCGCACTTTCTCCTGCGACATCTTGTCGGGCATCGTGAAGATGCACTTGTAGCCCTTGAGCGTCGCGGCAATGGCGAGCCCGATGCCCGTGTTGCCGCTCGTCCCCTCCACGATGGTACCGCCCGGTTTCAGCTTGCCTTCGCGCTCCGCCTGCTCGATGATCGGCATCCCGATCCGGTCTTTCACCGAGCCGCCGGGATTGAAGTAGTCCGCCTTGCCGAACACCGGCGTGCGAATCCCGCGCGTGACGCGGTTGAGGCGGATGAGCGGCGTCCATCCGATGGTATCGAGGATGCTGTCGTACGGTCGTTGGTTGCGCATTACGGTGCGTTGCCGCGCGTGGTCAGGATCGTGTCGCCCGGAAGCGCGTGCGCCTCAGGGTGACGGAAGTAGACGGGAAAGAGCACCGTCGTCGAGATGGCTTCTCCTCGCAGCTTGGCCGGCACGAAACGCAGTTCCTGCGAACCCTTCACGGCGGCAGAGTCCAGTGCTGCGTATCCGCTGGTTTCCTCGATGCGCGTCGAGTCGGGTGTCACCAGTCCATCCCGGTTCACGTGCAATCGCAGCGTGACGTTTCCCTGGACCCGGCGCGCATACAATGCGGCAGGATAGCGGAACTCACTGTTCAGGACCTTGGGGTACTCATCCGGATGGACACCGCCCGTCTTGAGCGTTGCCGCCATCTTCCTCGTAGACTCCTCGCTCATGCAGCCCCCGCCCCAGAGCGGCGCGGCAACGAGCATCAAGCACCATGCTGGCCGAGACATGCGCGGAATGTAGTGCGGAAGGGACATCACTTCCGCGCCTGCTCCGCCAATTCCGCCACCAGCTGCAATGCGGCAAGCGGCGTGAGCACATTCACATCCGTCGCCTTCAGCCGCTCGACCACCACATGACGCTCGGCCGGTGCAAACAGGGCGAGCTGGTCGGCAGCCGGCGTTGCTGGACGCGGTTTCTTCGACGCCAGCGGCGACAGTGCGGGAACGAGATGCTCCGCGTCACCCTCGAGCAGTGCCAGCACGGTGCGCGCGCGCGCGATCACCTGCGGTGGCAGACCCGCCAGCTTTCCCACTTCGATCCCGTACGACCGGTCTGCACCGCCGGGCTGGAGCCGGTGGAGGAACAGGATCTGGTCGCCGACTTCCCGCACGCCGACGTTATAGTTGCGTACGGCTACTAATTCATCCGCCAGCTGCACCAGCTCGTGGTAGTGCGTGGCGAAGATCGTCTTGCAGCCGATCTGGTCGTGCAGGTGCTCGCTCACCGCCCAGGCGATCGACACGCCGTCGTAGGTGCTGGTGCCTCGCCCGATTTCGTCGAGCAGCACGAGACTTCGCCGCGTCGCGGTGTGCAGGATCGCGCTCGTCTCGGCCATTTCCACCATGAACGTGGATTGACCCCGCACGAGGTTGTCGCTCGCGCCAACGCGCGTGAACAACCGGTCGCATACGCCGATCGTCGCCGACGCGGCCGGGACGAAGCTCCCCGTCTGCGCCATGAGCACAATTAGTCCCACTTGGCGAAGAATTGTGCTCTTACCTGCCATGTTCGGGCCCGTGAGGATCACGAGACGCGCATCTTCGACGAGTCGCACGTCGTTGGGGATGAACTTGTCGCGCGGCATCATGCGCTCCACAACGGGATGCCGGCCCGCCACGATCTCGAGGTCGAATCCATCGGTGAGCATGGGACGCGCGTACCCCTCACGCGCCGCTACATCCGCAAGCGAGGACAGGACGTCCAGCTCTGCGACGATGCGCGCCGCGCACTGCACGCGCGCGATCTCGCGACCCACTCCCGCACGTAGCGCCTCGAACAGCGAACGCTCCCGCGTCTCGATTCGCTCGGCTGCGGTGAGGACTTTCTCCTCGTACTCCTTGAGTGCCGGCGTAACGAACCGCTCGGCACCGGTGAGCGTCTGCCGGCGCTGGTAGTCCGCGGGCACGAGGTCGCGGTTCGCGTTCGTCACCTCGATGAAATACCCGAACACCTTGTTGAAGCCCACCTTGAGCGACGGAATACCTGTCCGCGCGCGCTCGTCCGCCTGGATCGCCGCGATGGCGTCCTTGCCGCCGTCGCGCAGCACGCGCAACGCGTCGAGCTCCTCGTCCACTCCCACCGCAATCGTTGCGTCGTCGCCGAGTTGGAGCGGTGGACGTTCCACGAGTGTCGTGCGCACCGATGCGGCGAGGTTCGCGCAGGCATCCCACCGCGCCATCAGCGTCGCGAGCACGCCGGGGCCGGCGAGTCGTTTCGTCGCTGTCTCCACGTCTGGCAGCCGCGCGAGCGAGGTACCGAGTGCGGCGAGCTCGCGCGGTGTGGCGCGGCCGGCGGCGGCTTTGCTGCCCAGCCGTTCCACGTCGCGCACGCCGTCCAGCGCTGAGCGAAGTGCGTCGCGCACACCGGCGTCGTTCACCAGCGCGCTCACCGCATCGAGCCGAGCGTCAATGCGCGCGCGATCGACGAGTGGCGCGAGCAGCCACTGTCGCAGCAGTCGAGTGCCCATTGGTGTCATCGTGCGGTCCAGCACGGCCAGCAGGGTTCCCGTGGTGTCGACGCCGCGCAGCGACTCCACGAGCTCGAGGTTGCGACGCGTCATCTCATCGAGTGGCATCGCGCCGCCGGCGCGTTCCACGATGGGACGCGCGAGCTGTGGCACGCCAGCGGGCTGCATCTCCTTCAGGTAGCGGAGCAGTGCGCCGCCAGCGGAGATGGCTTGCTCGTCTTCCGGCTCGAGGCCAAGCCCGTCCAGTCCGCGAACCGCGAAGTGGCGCGCGATGTCTTCGCGCGCCATGGCTGCGTCGAACTCCCATCCCTCGCGTTCTGTGACGAGCACGCCGTCCAGCGCGGACGAGCGTGGCAACGTGGACACGCCGCGCGGCACCACCACTTCGCGCGGCGAAAAGCGCGCGAGCATCGTGTCCAGCTCTGCTAGCGGCGCGACGCACAGGCGAAACTCCCCCGTTGAGACGTCGGCCGCGGCGACGCCCGCTACCCCATGCTGCGCTGCACCGATGGCGACGACGAAGTTGTTGCGCGCACCGTCGAGCAGGTCGTCGGCGAATGCGACGCCCGGCGAGATCGTCTCGACCACTTCGCGCCGCACGATGCCCTTGGCGAGCTTGGGATCTTCCACCTGCTCGCAGATGGCGACGCGATAGCCATGCTGCACGAGCCGGCGTAGGTACTCCGGACCCGCCTTGACCGGCACGCCGGCCAGGGGTACCTCAGACGCGCCGCCGTTGTTGCGCGACGTGAGCGTGAGTCCCAGTACGCGCGCGGCGGTCTCGGCATCCTCGTAGAACATTTCGTAGAAGTCACCCATCCGGAAGAAGAGAATTGCGCTTTGGTGGCGCGACTTGATCTCCCGGTACTGCTGCATGAGCGGTGTGACGACGGCACCACTCACGGCGCCTTCTCGTGGGGCGGCGGTGTCTCCGTCGTCACGAAGCCGATGATGCCGCGCTGCTTGAGTGCCGCGACTTCCGCGGCGGCCGCGTCGCGGGTGGGATAGAAATCGAGCCGCACACGAAACGGCTTTGCAGCACCGCTCACGCGTGCCTTCACGTCACGCGTCGCGAGACGTGCGATCAGTCGCTCCGCCTCCGCTCTCGTGTTGAACGCGGCCAACTGGATCGTGTAGTTGCCCCGAGCCCTGGCTGGCGGCGCCACTGGCGACACGACGGTCGGCGCCGGCCTGGCGGGAGGTGTGACGGGGGTCTTCACGCTGTCGGGAGTGATCTTCTTCGGCGGGGTTGCGGCGGTCCGTCGTGGGGCGGGCGCGACGGCTTTGGCCGTATCGCGCGCGGCAGGTGGCGCGGCTGGCACCGCCTCCGGCTGGGTGGCGCAGCGTGTCGCGAAGTAGTCGATCTGGTTGCGTAGCTCCACGTCCGTGGAGCTCGCCGATGCACGCGCATCGGCAATCATCGCACAGCCGAGCTTCGTGTCGCGTTGCTCGAAGGCGAGTCGCCCCGCCGCGAGCGCAGCGATCCCGCGCGCCGGACCGATGGGATGGTCGCGCACGAATCGCTGGAGGTGTGCGAGTGCACCAGCACGGTCGCCGCGCGCCTGCTCCAACTCGGCAATCGCGAGCAACGCGTCGTCCACGTAAAGCGAGAGCGGATACTCCACGATGACGCGGCGGTAGTCGCGCTCTGCTTCGGCGGCCGTTTCCGCCAACGCGCCGCGCCAGTAGAGCGCGTTGCCGTAAGACGTTGAACCCTCCTCCTCGCGTCGCAGCAGCGAGTCCACGAGGGCGCGACCAGCGGCGCCGTTCCCTTCACTCACCAGGCGACGCGCACGGCGAAAGATGGAGTCTGATGTGGTGGATGGCGCGCTAGTTTGCGCGGTGGCATACGGCACGTGGCAGGCAAGTAGCGCGGCGAGAAGAATCAGACGTCGCATTGGGAAAATTGGAAGGAGGCCGCGTGGTCAGGCGACGCGGCGCGACGAGCCGGAGACACAAAGCGCGAGCACGAGGGACGTCAGCAATTGCTCGTCCGACGAGACCTTCGTGTCCTTGAGCGATTCATCGGCGGTGAGGAGCGCGGACAGTGCGGCGTCCAGCTCGGCCGGAGTCCAGCGCTCGGAGTTTCGCGCCCAGGCGTTGAACGCGTCGCCCCACGGCCGGCCCGGAAATGCGCCCGTTTCGCGCAGCAGCGTGACGAACTCGTTGTAGAGATTGCGCACCGGGGTTCCCCGTGCGCGGAGTGACTGCGCATAGGCGAGCGCCAGCGTCTGCGTCGTCAACTGCATGACGATCGTCACCGCATTCGTCTTGGGTTGCTCGAGCACACCGGGCAGGAGCGCCAGCGCCGTCGTCGCATCGCGCGCGCCGATGGCATCGAGCAGGTCGCCCAACGATTCCCCGCGTCGCACGCCAACCACCGCCGATACCGCTGCTTCGTCGATCGTGTCGTCCGAGAAGCTCGCAAGCTTTTCCAGCTCCACGGCGAGTTGCGACAGGTCGTCGCCCACCGCTTCGACGAGCAGTGACACGGCGGCTGGGGTGATCGTGCGCCCCAGTACGGTTTCGGTCTGGAACACGACCCATTTGGGCACCCGGTCTCCCGTGAGCGGAGCGAAATCCACCGATGTGGCGTGCTCACTCAATCCCTTGTCCGCCTTGACGCCCGTCGGCGTGACTAACAGCAGCACCGTGTCGAGCGACGGACGCTTGAGGTAGCCGTCCAGCAGCGTGCGCGCCGCTTTCTTGAGCTTGTCTGCTTCACGAATTACGACGACGCGCCGCTCGGCGAGCATAGGCGGCGTGCTGAGGAGTGAGTCCAGTGCTTCTGCGTCCACGTCACCCCCGCGCCGGACTTCCAGGTTGAAGTCGCGCGTCGACGGATCGACTGCCGCAGCGACGACGTCTCGGACCCGGAGGTCCTTCAGGAAGTCGTCGTCTCCATGGAAGTAGTAGACGGGGGCGAACTCGCGTTTCTTGAGCGCGGCATGCAGTGCTTTCTCGCCGGCGGATGCCATGGCGGGAATATAGGGCGAGACGGAATGCGGTGCGGCGCACGGGTCACCCGTGCAATCCGTCAGTGTCCGGTCGTCGCGTCGCTCGCGAAGTGCCAGGACGCCTGCTGCGCGACAACGACGGCGGGCCAGAGCGGCATGCCCACGGGCATCGCGGCCACCATCGTCGGCACGGTCAGCGCCATTGGCTCAGCTTCGGGAAGTGAGGCCACCACGGGCGCGAGACGAATGGCGTCGTCGCGCGTGTCCGATAGCGATGCAAAACCAACCAGGCCCGCCGCGACGAGCGCGCTGGCGGCGAGCACCGTGTACGCTCCGTTGCTCAGCGACCACCGGCGGTCAGTGTACCCATCGAGCTCCGTACGACGCCCACCGTCCATCGTGAGACGCTCGGCGCGAAGTCGCTCCTGAAGACGCTCGCTGAATGCGGCGGAGGGCTCGATGGTCGGAAGGTTGCGCGCCACGAGCAGTGCGCGACGGACGCGGGTGTCGAGCTGTGCACATCGCTCGCACACACGCCGATGCTGCGCCATGCGATCGAACTCCACGCCGCTGAGCGTGTCGTCGACGTAGGCATCGTGCTTCCGGCGGAACTCCCTGCAAGTCATGTGGCCTGGGTCCTGGTGGGCTGAATGTGCTGCCCTCCGTACCCGTGGGTCCAACCGCTGTTCCGTTGTGGGGGAGATGCCAGTGGATCGGCAGGTCGGTTGTTGAAACCGGCCAGCCGCAACACCCTTGTAACGAAAAACACCCACGGCACGATGATCTCCGCGAAGGCGGTGCGGGCTCGGGT
>JANOIJ010000132.1:0-8978 GCA_031407575.1 Gemmatimonadaceae bacterium
ACCCCCCGACCCTGGCCGATTGCGACGACTCTGACTAGCGAAAGGTGAACATCACCCGCAACGTCCGGCCCGGCTGCGGCAATCCGCATTGATCGTAGACCGTCGCGTCGGCGACGTTGTCGAGCGACACCAGCGCGCGCAGCGACCGGAACAACCCACGCCCTGATACCGTGAACCGCCGCTCGACGGCAAGGTCGCTCTCGGTCTGGCCACTCAACTGCATCTCGCGCGATGTGTCCGCGTTCAGGCAATACTGCGTGCCCGTATAGCGCGCATTGGCGAATCCGCGCATCTGCCACGGGAGCGGAACACCGAGCTCCAACATCCCGCGCGTTTCAGGGTTGTTCTCCGTGTGCCGCGAGGGCTGTCCGGCCGCGGTGATGTCGTAGACGGTGATCGTCTGCAGCATCGCATCGCCCGTCAGCGTGACGGCGCGCTCGCGGTCCTCACCGAACACGAACCCCGCAAGCACCTCGGCGCCGGCACTCTCGATTCGGTCGCGATTCACCCGCATGAACCTCGTCGGATTCGACAACGTGATTCGGATGACGGCGTCATCGAGCCTGTGCCTGAAGCCGGTCACCTGAATCGTACCGTCGGGAATCGGTCCCCACGCGCGATCCACCGTGAAGCCTGCTTCGACGCCAAGCAATCGCTCGGGCTTCAGGTCCGGATTCGGCCGGAAACGATTCAGGGCGCCCGAGTAGATCTCGCGAAGCGCGGGGAATCGAGAACGCTGGCTCGCGCTGGCGTGGACGCGCCAATCGTCATTCACCTCGTGCGTTACACCGCCGCGCCAGCCGATGTCGTCGAACGACTCCTGCGCCGGCGTGCGACCACCCGTCTCGGGGGTGGTGGACCTGTCGAACACGAGGCCGCCCGCGAACGTGGTCCTGCCACGGACGGGCACCTCGACCTCGGCTCCGCCGCTGAACAGCCTCTGTCTGTAGTCGACGCCTGCCGCTGGTGACAGCGTCTCCGTGTAGTTCACGTCCGCTACCGTGGCAGCGGCCTTGAACGTCGCGCTCTTCGGCAGCGAATGCGCCAGCAGTGCCCGACCGGTCCACGTGCGTTCGTCGCCCAGCTCCTCGCCGTTGATCGTGCGATACTGGCGGCTGTCATAGGACTCGATCTTCGAGCGACCGCCGTTGTAACCGGCGCCCACGTTGAGCGAGCCGAAGCCAAAGGGCGTCTGAATGCTTCCCGAATTTGCCGAGAATGCAGCCATCGCGCGGCTGGTGTACGGGTATCGCCAGAGCCGAGGCGCCGTGAGGTGCTCCTCCGGGGGTACGCCCCGCTCGGCGTCGTATCCGGACACCGTGAGACCGACGTTGCGGCCCGCCGCGCCGCTCCAGCGCAGTGACGCGAAGCCATCGGTCTGCGTGAGGTCGCTGTTGGTCCGCAAGCCGTCGCGAGCCGAGGGATCAATGGCGCCCCCTGGGAGCGACACGCCGTCGCGCTGCCGGTGCGCGACGCCGCCGCGAATGGCCAGCTGCCCTCCCATGAGGTCCGCCAGCTCCCGCCCCGCGCCGAGCGCGGCGACGTACGACGAGTTCTCGTCGACGCCGGCGCCACCCCACGCCTGCCCCCCTCCCAATCGGCCGAATGCGTCGTCGTGCGACACCTCGATCGTGCCGCCGAGGGTGTTCGGTCCATTCAGGAGCGAGCCGAGCCCACGAACGATGACGAGATTCTGGGCGCCAGTGAGGGGAATGAGCGACGGATCCGTCCGATGATCCCATCCGAGGGTGATCGGAACGCCGTCCAGCAGCACCGCGGCTTGGCGCGAATCGGAGCCGCGCACGGACAGCTCCATTTCGCCGCGGGAGTTTTGCCGCACGTGGACGAACGGTGACTCGCGGAGCGCCTGCTCGAGGCTCGGCGCGGGTGATGTGCGCAGGGCGTCCGTACGGACGACGACAGCGCTCGCACCTCCCACCACCGCTGCAGCGCGCGATTCAGTGACCGTGACCGCCTTGAGCCGCTGCGCCGCCGAATCGGCGCGCGCGGAGTCGCGGGGCGTCTGTGCCGCGGCACTGGCAAACGGCAGGCACGCCAATGCAATGGCGAGAAGGCGCGCCTGTCGAGCGTCTGGTGTCACGTATGCCCTCGGCTGGAGTGGTTGCTGAAGCTACGCCACTCCAGCGCGTTCCGTTGGTGCTCAGCACTCGATCTGCGCCCCGGTTTTACCCGCGCGTCAAGAGCACGCCGACAGCGGTCTCGGCCGCTGCCGAACCGCCGCGCGTCGCGTATGTTGAAGGAGGCCGGGGGCGCACGCGTCTCCGGCCTGCGCCGTTCGCGCGACCTGCTGCTCACTTCTCTCAACGATGTCGGCAAGAACTTCGACATATACGTCCGTCCACGAGGTCCCCGTTCGCGTTGCTCCAACGGGCAAGCGACTCGGGTTGCTGACGCTCACCGCGCTCGGCGTCGTGTATGGTGACATTGGCACGAGCCCGCTCTACGCGCTGCGCGAGTGCTTCAAGGCTGAATACGGCATTCTGCCGACGCCGCCGAACATCATTGGCGTGCTGTCGCTGATCCTGTGGTCGCTGATCCTCGTCGTCAGCGTCAAGTACATCGTGTTCATCCTTCGTGCTGACAACCGAGGCGAGGGCGGCATTCTCGCGCTACTCGCGCTGTTGCTCCAGCAGAAGCGGCGCGGCGACGACAAGCGGCGGCGATTGTTGCTGATCGCGCTGGGGCTCTTCGGCGCTGCGCTCCTATACGGCGACGGTGTCATCACGCCGGCGATCTCTGTGCTGGGGGCGGTCGAGGGACTCGAGGTGAATGCTCCCGCGCTGGCGCCGTACGTCATGTGGATAAGCCTTGGGATCATCTTCGCGCTGTTCATGGTGCAGCGCTTCGGCACGGCGCGGGTGGGCACGGCGTTCGGCCCGATCATGCTCGTGTGGTTCGTGACGATCGCATGGCTCGGCGTTCGATCGGTGATTGCGGCGCCCAGCGTGCTCGGCGCAGCCAATCCGTGGCATGGCGTGCAGTTCTTCCAGGCACATGGCGTGGCGGGGTTTCTCACGCTGGGGGCCGTGGTACTCTGCGTCACCGGCGGCGAGGCGCTGTATGCCGACATGGGGCACTTCGGCAAGCGACCCATTCGCATCGCCTGGTTTGCGGTGGCACTCCCCGCATTGCTGCTCAACTACTTCGGGCAGGGCGCGCTGCTCCTGCGTGATCCCGCGGCCGCGATCAATCCGTTCTACCTGCTAGCGCCGGAGGCCTTCAAGTGGCCGTTGCTGGTGATCGCGACGCTCGCGGCGGTCGTGGCGTCGCAGGCGCTCATCTCGGGCGCGTTCTCGCTCACGCAGCAAAGCGTACAGCTCGGCTACTCGCCACGCATGCAGATCATCCATACGTCCGAGCACGAGCAGGGGCAGATCTACATCCCCGAGGTGAACAAGGCGCTCATGATCGGCTGCCTGTTGCTGGTGCTCGGCTTCAAGAACTCGAGCGCACTCAGCGCGGCGTACGGAATCGCAGTGACCGGAACCATGGCGGTCACGTCCATCCTGTTTGCCGTCGTGGCACGGACGCGATGGAACTGGTCGTTGTGGCACGTGCTCGGACTCTCGACGGCGTTCCTCGTGATCGATTTTTCGTTCCTCATGGCGAACGTCGTCAAGATCCAGCACGGCGGCTGGGTGCCGGTCGTGATGGCCCTGGCCGTGTATTCCCTGATGAGCACATGGAAACGCGGGCGCACGCAGCTCAACGAAATCCAGGAACAGAACGCACTGCCACTCGAGACCTTTCTCGAGAGCATCAGCCGCACTCCGCCGCTCCGGGTGCGCGGCACGGCGGTCTTCATGACGTCCACGCCAGATGGCGCACCGGTCGTGCTGCTGCATCATCTCAAGCACAACAAGATGCTGCATGAGTCGGTGGTGTTGCTGAGCGTGCAAACGCGCGGCATTCCGGAGGTGAGCACCGAAGATCGCCTGGTGCTCGAGAAGCTCGGGAACGGTTTCTATCGTATCATCGCGACGTTCGGGTTCATGCAGTCGCCCAACATCCCGGAGCTACTCGCGCAGGCGGCGGAACAGGGCGTACCGATGCCTAAGATGGACACGTCGTACTTCCTGGGGCGCGAGCGTCTGGTGCTCACGGGCAAGGCGAAGATGTCGCGCTGGCGCAAGCGCCTCTTTGCGCTCATGTCACGCAACGCGCGCTCGGCGACGGAGTTCTTTCAGATCCCGCCCAACCGCGTCGTGGAACTCGGCGCGCAGATCGAGTTCTAGTCGGCATCCTGCGCGACTCAGAGGAACGGCGGCGTCACGAGAGTCAGGCCAATCGTGACGCCGGCGCCGCTTCCGGCGACCGACCCGCGCAGTGCGCGTCCATACGAGAGGTCCGCTTGTACGCGGTCCGGACGAATCCAGGTTCGAAGCCCCGCCTGGTACTCCGCGGGCGCGCCCGCTCCGGCGAGCCCGAGCGACTCCGCACCGAACACCTCGACCACGCCGACGACGCCGAGCCCGACCCGGCCGGCGAGTCGCACATCCGCGCGCGCGGCCCACGTGATGGCATTCCGCCACGCCCCGTCCTGACGGACCGCGAGCACGCCGGTGTTCTGGTGGAACACGAGGCCGTCGCGTGCGAGCGAGATGCCCGTGGGGACGTAGGCGTACACGCTGATCGTCTGGTCTCCCGTGCCGGCAAACGCGGGGTCTCGACCGGTGCCGGCCACGAATCCCACACCCCACGTGTCGGTGGCGAGAGGACGGAAGGCCGTCTTCACCTGCGCCGCATACTCGAAGTGTCCGTCCGCGCCGTCCTTCCATACCGCGATGAATCCAAGCGACAGCTCGACGCGCGGCATTGGCGTGCACACCGGCAGCACCCACGATGAGCGTTGGCCCTGCCACATCTGTATCTGGCACGCGCGGAACTCGGTGATCGCCGCGTCGTCGGTGATGTACTGTTGCGCGCCTGCCGATGCGGCGGGCATTGCGACCACGATGCGGATGATGGCGCACATCGCACGACATCTGCGCAGAGCTTGCACGTGCCTCACGTGTCAGAGGAGCGTTCCGCGGAGGATGGCTGCGGCGGCCGTAAAGTAGATGATGAGTCCCGTCACATCCACGAGCGTGGCGACAAAGGGAGCGGACGCACTCGCCGGATCGAAGCCGAGTCGCTTGAGGGCAAACGGCAGCATCGATCCGGCGAGTGACCCGAATGTCACGACGCCCACCAGTGCGGTGCCGACCGTTGCCGCGATCAGTGCCCAGTGGGGACCATAGTCCTTCCAGCCGAGCGTGTGCCACAGCACGATGCGGATGACGCCGACGGTGGCGAGTATCGCGCCGAGCGTAATGCCCGTTGGCAATTCACGCAGGGCAACGCGCCACCAGTCCCTGAGCGTGAGCTCACGGAGTGCGAGGGCACGAATGATGAGTGACGTGGCCTGCCCCCCTGAATTGCCGCCGGAGCTGATGATCAGCGGAACGAAGAGCGCCAGGACGACGGCCTTCGCGATCTCCTCTTCGTAGTGGCCCATCGCGGTGGCGGTGAGCATCTCACCGAGGAACAGCGCAGTGAGCCAGCCTCCGCGCTTGCGAATCATCCTCCAGAATCCGATTTCATTGTATGGCTCGTCGAGCGCCTCCATGCCGCCTGCTTTCTGGGCGTCCTCGGTGGACTCCTTGACCAGGGTATCGATCACGTCGTCGACGGTGACGATGCCGATGACACGCCCAGCGCCATCCACGACGGGAACGGCGAGCAGGTTGTACTTGGAAATGAGACGAGCCACATCCTCGCGGTCCGTATCCGGGCGGACCGAGAGCGGCGTCCGCTGGTCGCTGATGGCGCTCACCTGCGCCGTGCGATCGGCCAGCAACAGATCCCGGAGCGACACGACGTGCAGGAGCGTTCGCTCGGTGGGGTCCAGCAGGTACACCGCGTAGATGGTTTCCTTTGCGCGACCCACTTCAGCGAGGTGCTTGAGCGTCTGGTCCACGCTCCACGTCATCGGCACGCCCACGAACTCGGTGGTCATGATTCCGGCAGCCGTTTCGGGAGCGTACTTCAGCAATGTCTCCAGCGACGCGCTCGTGGCCGGATCGAGGACCTCGAGAAAGCGCGTGCGATCACGCTCGGGCAGCTCGCGCATGAGGTCCGCCTGCTGGTCCGCGGACATCTCCTGGATGATGGGGCCAATGACCTGGGCATCCATTCGCTGCACGATGGCGTAGCGGTACCGCTCGAGTTCCGGCTCGTCGAACACCTGGACGGCGAGATCGAAAGGCAGCGCGCCCACCACCTTCGCCGCCGCGTCGGGCTCGAGATCGCGGAGCGCCTCCGCCAGGTCTGCCGCTCTCATGCCCGCCAGCGCATCAGCGAGGTCGCTCGGATCTCCGTGCAGCAAGTAGAGCAGCTCGGGCGTGGTGATCAGTTCGAGGTCGTTCGGACGCGGCATTGTTCTCCTTCCATGGACGATATGATGACGACGCCAACCTGCTTGCCGCGCACGCTGCCTCCGTCAGCTCGCCGGCGTCTGGGCATAGTGGCCCTGGCTGCGTGCACTACCGGACGCCCTCGGCGGGAAGTTCGACGCGGACACAGGATGCCTGGCGTTCGACGGAGCCACCGTGCGCCTGTACCGCGCGGACGGCAGCCGCCCAGCGCACGGACGCGGGCGCGGCACCATCACCATGAATCACGAAGCGGACGGCGGTTCCGTCGCGCTCTGCCTCGATGCGCACGTGCGAGTCGCGCGTGGCACTGGCGACGGCGCTTCGCATGATGGTCGCGAGCGATTCCTGAAGCAGCGCCCGGTCCCCCGTGATGGCGGGCAGCAGCGGCGCGACATCGAACCCGATGGTGACGCCGGCACCTTCAGCGGATGCGACGAGCAGCGGGCGCAGGGCATCCATGATCTCCGATGGCTTCATCCGATCTTCGCGCAATGGCCGCTCTCCCAGGTCGAGCTCCGCGATCTGGCGCAGGCTCAACATGTCCGCGTCCGCCGCCTCGGCCGCGGTGCGCGCGGCGCCGAGCATTTCCTCCTGGTTCTCGTTCAGGTCGCCGAAGTGGTTCTCGAGGAGGATGTGGAGGGGCAGGCGCACTTCCTCCAACCGCCGCGTGGATGCATCGGCGATGGAGGCCAGCAGGCGCGCGTAATCCTGCGCGCGCTGCTCGAACACGCGTTCCCGGTCGGCATTCTTGCCCTCGGCAATCTCGACGGCGTTCGACAACCGATCCACCACGCTTTCGATCTCGTCGATCTCGTCCGGCGGGCTCGACGTCTTGCCCGGTGCGATAGCACTGGCCATACCGCGCAGTGACGGCTTGTGCGGGCCGTGCGACGACGGGCCGCCGACGACGCGCTCGAGACGGCGCGCCACATATCGCGCGTTCGACCACGTCATCACGAGCGACGTCACGACCGCAATCGCCCCGCACACGATCACCAGTTCGGGCGCGGTGCGGCCGTACTCTCCCCAGTACATGAGCCCCGCGAGGAGGAACACGGCAAGGATGGCCGGCGCCACCGTGAGATAGAGACGATGGCTGATCTTCATGACCGTTCCGCCGCCGGCTTTGCCGGATCGAACGAGACGACCAGCACGTCGAGACCTTCCGTGTTGTGCACCAGCCGCTCGACCACGGATCCCTTCGTGAAATGGTGCAAGCGAGACCGCTTGCTCTGTCCGACGATCAGCAGCGTAACGCCCTTCTTCGTCGCGAACTGGCAGAGCGCACCAGCCACGTCGTCGCCCTCGAGCTTGACGACTTCCGCACCCATCGTCTGCGCCAGCTGGATGTTCGCGACGAGCGTGCGCTGCACGGTGCTGTCGATGCGGTCGGCGCGCTCGTCGCTCGTCTGGACGTACACGCAGTACCAGTCGGAATTGAGGCGGCCGGCGATGCGGCTCGCCTTGCGCAGCAGGGCCGCCGTGTAGGGCGGATTGCTCGACATCGCGACGAGCACGCGCTCGACCGTGCGTGGTGCCATCAGGGGCATCTCGCCGGTCTCGCGTCGCACTATTTCCTCGCGCGACCGATCGACCGCGCCCGCCACCTCCCGCAGCGCGAGCTCGCGCAGCGTCGTGAGATTCTCGTCCGTGAAGAAGTTTCGGAGCGCCGCCTCCACCTTGTCCGGCGTGTAGATCTTTCCTTCGCGGAGCCGCTGCCGCAGGTCCTCGGACGAGATGTCCAGGTTCACCACCTGATCGGCCGATGCCACGACCCAATCCGGCACGGTCTCGCGGACCGTGACGCCGAGCATCGAGGCGACGACGTCGTTCAGCGATTCGACGTGCTGCACGTTGACCGCGGAGATCACGTTGATCCCCTCGTCGAGGAGCTGCATCACGTCTTCCCACCGCTTGCGATGGCGCGCGCCGGGCACGTTGCTGTGCGCCAGCTCGTCCACCACGACCACCTGCGGGCGGCGTGCGATCACGGCGTCGACGTCCATCTCCTCGAGCGTCACGCCGCGATACTCGATCTTCTGGCGCGGGACGATTTCGATGTCGCGCAGCTGCGCCTCAGTCTCCGCGCGCTTGTGCGTCTCGACGAATCCGATGACGACGTCGATGTCGCGGCGCCGCAGGTCGTGCGCCTCGTTGATCATGCGGTACGTCTTCCCCACGCCCGCCGCGGAGCCGACATACAGCTTCAGCTTGCCGCGCGCCTGGCGGTTGACGAGAGCCACGAAGTCTGGCTCGGTCCGTGGAGCACTGCGCCGTTCCATGTTAGAACGTCAGGCCAAGGGAGGTCACGACGAACGCGTCGCTCTTTGACGTTGCGCCGGTGTTCTTCGGGAACACCGCCTTCTCTCCATGGAAGCCGCGAAACTCCGTACGCCAGAGGACGCGGGACTGCGGCGCGACGTCGAGACCGATCGATGCCCCGTTGGCTCGGAAGCCATGCGCCTGGCCCGTGGCGATGAGCACCTGGTCACTGTCGTCAAACCGCTCCACACGCCCGATGAGCGCCGCCGCGGGCGTCGC
>JANOIJ010000137.1:0-20096 GCA_031407575.1 Gemmatimonadaceae bacterium
CGCCGTCGCTGCTCACCGCGAGCCGCCGGCCGCTCATCCGGGCGAACATACGGAAGACGTTGAGCACCGGTTTGTCGATGCCGTTGCTGGCGAGCGAACGGAAGCCGGCGAAGTAAGGCTGGTCTTCGAACTCGAACGCCCACGTCAGCGCGCCTGTCAGGTTGACGCCGTGCTTCTCGGCCAGCAGGTGCTTCCGCGCGAACACCGCGGCGGTGTAGCTCGAGAACATCGTCCCGTTGCGATAGCCGAGTTGCGGCCCCTGGCAGGCGGCGCAGCCATCGGGATCCGATTCGCCAATCACGATGGGGGTCGACTTCAACTCGGGAAACGACGCGACGAGCGCGAAACCTTCGTCGATGGTCCTGAGCTGCGCGCCGATGCCCATGCGCACGTGGCCGTCCAGGAACGACGGTGCGCCCTTGGCGTGGAAGGCCACGAAGTCGAGCGGACCGCCGACCTTGCCCGTGGCGTGGTTGGTGCCGCGCAACTGATGCGTGAGGAAGTTCCGCATGAAGTTCCCACCACTGCCGGCGACGTCGGGTCCACCGACACGGGCCGTCGGCAATGCGCGACGCACTCCGTCAATGGCGTAGTCGTGCAACTTGTCGAACTCTTCGGGTGTGCCGCGCCAGTAGCCGATGTTGGGCTCGTTCCACACCTCCCAGTACCACTGCTCCACTTCTGCTCGTCCGTAGCGCTCGACGCAGTGCTTCACCCATTCATAGACGAGCGTGCCCCATTTGGCGTAGTCCTTGGGTGGGTAGGCCCATCCGGTGTAGACGTCGTTGTATGGCAGGCCGGGCCGCCACGCATGCTGGTAGGGGTCGGGGCGAATCGAGAGCGCCTGCGGCATGAAGCCGATCTGCGCATAGGGCTTTACTCCGCGCGCGAGATACGTGTCGAAGATGCGATCGACGATGGTCCAGTCGTACACGGGACGTCCCTGCGCGTCTTCCGTATAGATGTTGGTGCTGCCCCACTTGAGCGCGGGCGTGCCGTCACCCGTGACGAGCAGGCTGTGCGCGCGAAAGTACGTCTGCGGTTCGCCGAGCTTGCCGATCTCGGCGAGGAGCTTTCGCCCGTCTTTCATCGTGGCGTAGTTCGGCTCGTCGGCGCCGAAGAACCGGTAGATCGGCTTCAGCTCGCCGAGCGGACGCGAGGCGTCGACGCTGATGGCGACGGGGAAGGGCGCCGTTGCCTGCTGGGCGGTGGCCGCGGCCGAGCAGAGGCACAGCGTGGCGAGCGGGGTGCAAAGGAGGGCAAGTCGCATGGTGGTTTGCGAAGATGCCCGCCGTTTGGTATGTGTCAAGCGCTCGCTGGCTCCTCGACGCATCCGTTCACCGCAGAGGACGCGGAGGAGCAGAGGAACGCAGAGGACCTGCAACAGCGTCTGTGACGCGGCGACTCACAGGTCGTTGACCAGGCGCTTGATACCGTCCTTCAGATGGACCGGTGTGAAAGTTGATCAGGAGGCCGACGCGATGGTCGCTCAATTTCAAATAGGACAAGAGCTGCGCTTCATAGAGCGGAATTAGGCTCGCGACCGCCTTTAGTTCGACGACGACGGCGTTGTCGACCAGTAAATCGATACGATAGGCGCGGTCGATGAGGACGCCGTCGTAAATCACGGGGAGCAGTAGCTGCGAGTGCACTAGAAATCCACGCTTGCGTAGCTCGTATGCGAGGCAAGCCTCGTACGCACTCTCCAATAGGCCAGGTCCGAGTGCCGAGTGAACCTTCATTGCAGCGTCCACGACCTGCCCCGTCCGAATATTGATCTCGTTGCTGTTCATGTCGTCCTCTGCGTTCCTCTGCTCCTCAGCGTCCTCTGCGGTAAACGAATGCCGAATGCACCATGCATGGTGAGCGTCACCTCACCGTCATCAACCAAGGAAGGAAGCGCACCATGAACATGCCCCCCCATCGTTGGCTCGCCTGTGCACTCACACTCGTTGCAAGCGCCGCCAACGCCCAGGCATTTCACGCCGAACGCCTCCGCACCGAGTACACAACCAACCCGATCGGCATCGACGAACCCGCACCGCGGTTGAGCTGGGTGCTCCACTCGGAGAAGCGCGGCACGATGCAGAGCGCGTACGAACTTCGCGTCGCCACGGAGGCAAATGCGCTGGCCCGCAGACCCCTGTGGACCTCAGGGAAGGTTACGTCCAGCGAGTCGGTGAATCGCGTCTACGGCGGACCGGCGCTCAAGCCGGGCCAGCGCTACCACTGGCAAGTGCGCGCGTGGGACGGCGACGGTCGCGCCACCGAGTGGAGCGCACCGGCGTTCTGGGAGACTGGCTTGATGGGTGCGGCGCAGTGGAAGGCGAAGTGGATTACGCCCGACCTCGTCGAGGACACGACAAAGTCGAATCCGGCGCCGATGCTGCGCACCGAGATCGCGCTCGACGGCACCGTCGCATCCGCGCGCGCGTACGTCACGAGCCTCGGTGTCTATGAGATGCAGATCAACGGACGCGCGGTGGGCGATGAAGTGCTGGCACCCGGTTGGACCAGCTACGACAAGCGTCTCCAGTATCAGACGTACGACATCACGTCGCTGCTCAAGCGCGGCCCGAATGCACTCGGCGTCATGCTCGGTGATGGCTGGCACCGCGGACGGCTGGCGTGGGATACGCGGCGCAACACGTATGGCAAGCACGTCGCGCTGTTGGCGCAGATCGCGGTGCGGTATACCGACGGCCGCGAGCAGGTGTTCGGCACCAGCAATGCGTGGAAGGCATCCACCGGCCCGATCCTCGTGTCCGACATCTACAATGGCGAGCGATACGACGCGCGGCTCGAACACGCTGGCTGGAGCCAGCCCGGCTTCGACGACAGGTCATGGAAGGGAACGAAGGTCATCGACCACTCGATGAATGTGCTCATCACGCCGGCGGGACCGCCGATTCGACGCATCGAGGATCTCGTGCCGGTGAAGGTGTTGCGCACGCCGGCGGGAGAAACCGTGGTCGACATGGGGCAGAACATGGTCGGCTGGACGCGCCTCAAGGTGCGCGGCCCCGCGGGCACCACGGTCACGCTCGTGCACGCTGAGGTGCTCGACAAGAAGGGCAACTTCTATACGGACAACCTGCGGAATGCGCAGCAGACCGACAAGTACACGCTCAAGGGCGGCGCTGAGGAGACCTACGAGCCGCACTTCACGTTTCACGGTTTCCGCTATGTGAAGGTCGAGGGATTCCCCGGCACGCTGACTCCGGCGGCACTCACTGGCGTCGTCGTGCATTCGGACATGCCGCGCACGGGGACGTTCGAGTCGAGTGACGCGATGTTGAACCAGCTCTACCGCAACATCATCTGGGGTCAGAAGGGCAACTTCGTCGGCGTGCCGACGGACTGTCCGCAGCGCGACGAGCGGCTCGGCTGGACGGGCGACGCGCAGGTGTTCGCGCGCACGGCCGCGTTCAACTACGACGTCGCCGGCTTCTTCACCAACTGGCTGGGCGACGCGATTGCAGACCAGCGCGCGATCGGCTCGATCCCCGACGTCATCCCGGACGTGCTGACGCGCAATCAACCCAATGCGACCAGCTCCGCCGGGTGGGGCGACGCCGGCGTCATCATTCCGTGGACGATGTACCTCACTTACGGAGACACAAGGCTCCTCGAGCGGCAATACGCGTCCATGCGCCGGTTCGTCGAGTACCAGCGGAAGGTGGCGGGCGACAAGCTGCTGTGGAATACCGGATGGCACTACGGCGACTGGCTCGCGTTCTCCACCGTGCGCGCCGACTACCCGGGCGCCACCACGGACAAGGATCTCATCGCCACTGCGTTCTACGCGCACTCGACCGACCTGCTCGCGCGGTCCGCCGCGGTGCTCGGCAAGGCGGAGGATGCGCGCGAGTACGGCGAGTTGTTCACTCGCATCAAGGCGGCGTGGAACCAGGAGTTCGTGGCGTCGTCGGGCCGCATCAGCTCCAACACGCAGACCGCGTATGCGCTCGCACTGGAGTTTCATCTCATTCCGGAATCGCAGCGCGCAGACGCCGGACGCCGGCTCGCCGCGAACGTGAACCAGTTCGGGCATCTCACCACGGGATTCCTCGGTACGCCGTACCTGACCGACGCGCTGAGCGAGACAGGACATCTTGCCGAGTCGTACAAGTTGCTGCTCAACAAGAAGTATCCGTCGTGGCTCTATCCCATCACGCAAGGTGCGACGACGATCTGGGAGCGATGGGACGGCCAGAAGCCGGACAGCTCGTTTCAGGAGACGAGCATGAACTCATTCAACCATTACGCGTACGGCGCGATTGGCGACTGGATGGTGCGGGTGGTGGCGGGCCTCGACCTGGACGAAGCGAGGCCGGGCTACAAGCACCTGCTCATTCGTCCTCAGCCCGGCGGGACGCTGACGTCTGCGCGTGCGGAGCTGCTGACGCAGTATGGCACGGCGTCGTCGGGGTGGAAGATCGACGCCGGCACGATGCGGCTCGATGTGCGCGTGCCCGCGAACACACGCGCAACGGTGCGGTTGCCGCGTGCGACGCTCGCGCGGGTGCTGGAGGGCGGTCGTGCGGTGCCGTCGGCCACGCAGGATGGCGCTGATGTCGTGGTGGAGGTGGGGTCGGGGACGTATGCGTTCAGCTACCTGTTGGCGCCCTGAGGATTTGGGGTCAGAGTAAGAGGCGATTCTGATCCGACGCGCGGTACAAAGCCTATCGACTCTGACCCTTACTCTGACCCTTACTCTGACCCCCGGCGCTCAAAATGACAGTTTGGCGCGGAGAGGCGTCAACGTCACCGGACCCACCAGCCCCGACGGAAGCGGCGCCCACTTCGCTGCGGTGAACAGACCGTCCGCGCCACGATTGGCGGCGAGTCGCGCTGGGACGTTGATGTTGTAGAACTTCTTCCAGGACACGCCGCGACGGTCCAGGTCCGCGATCCGATTCGCCATCAGGTTCGACACAGCCACCTCGAGCGTGTTGGTGTCCCGGAGCACCTCGACTGGAATGTCCACCCGGAACCACGGGCCGATGTACGTCCCCATGTCCTTGCCGTTGAGCGTCACGCGCGCGCTCTCGTGCACAGTGCCGAGGTCGAGCCGCCACGACGTCATTGTCCCATTGGCGAGGGGTCGCGCGAATGTGACCGCGTAGCGCGCCGTGCCCGAAAAGTTCTTGACCTCGTCGCCCGGAAGATCGGTCCACGACCCCAATGGCGCGTTCTTCACCTCAGCCGGCAGCGTGGGACCGCCGGTGAGGAACGTCAACGTCCAGTTACCCGACAGCGGCCGGGTCTGGCCGCCCGGCTCGACGTACGCCCACGGCGCGCCGCGGACGACGGAGTCGTACATCCGCACGATGCGCGACGCGCCCACCGGAAACTGGAGGTACACCTCGGTTCCCGTCGCACCGCCACGAATTCGTCCGATGCCGCTCACACCGTGCATCGGCGCGTAGACCGCGGCCGAGCGGGCCGTCGTGGACAGGGGAACCCAGCCGTCCACCGGCGTGGCGCCGCGGTTCACGATGAAGTACGTCGTGCCGTTGCGCTCGCGGCGACGAATGAGCTCGAGCCCCATGTCCCTTGCGCGCTCGCGACGCGCGCCCGCTGCGCCGAGCAGCGCGCCCAGGTCGTCGCCGAGAATGACCGCGCCGCGTCCGACCGCGGCCCGTCGTGCGCCGGTCACGCTCGCGTGCGGCGCGAAGCGCAGAGCCTGCGTGATCGCGCGAAAGCGCGCTCGCCGCGCGTCGAGATTGCCCAGCCCTGCAACGTCAGTGGGAAGCCCGCGATAGAAGGCGATCGTCGCGCCGTCACTCGCCAGGCGAATGAGACGCTCGAACGTCTCGACGGGAATGAATTGCGACGCGGGCACGAGCACCGTGCGATAGCGCGCGCTGCCCGTGACGAGCTGACCACCCTGCGTGCGAACGGACAACACTTGCCGATCGGAGATGTAGTCGAACGCATACCCGCGCATGAGCATGCTGTCGGCGGCAAAGCGGAACGCCGAGCTGTCGAAGCCCGGAATGGCGTCGAAGTGCTCGAGCATCGCGCTCACCTGTCCTTGTGCGCCCGCGGCCGGCGGAGTGAATGCACCCGCTGGCGTCGTGCCCGGTAGCGCGAACCCGCCACCAGGCGGCGCACCGCGTCCGCGATTCGGACGGGGTCGTTCAGCGAAGCGATCGTGGATCGGAAAATAGAGGAGGACGTCGTTGTCGGGCGCACCGGATTGCATGAACGACTGCACGCGCGCCGCGTACGCGTTGAGCGCACCGAAGTCCTGCCACCACGAGTTCTGCGGCGAGAACTCGACCGCCGCGTAGAACAGCCGGCCTGGCCACGGCTCGGACGCCGGCGAGTATGCCGTGCCGTGATAGAAGACGTGGTTCACGCCGCCCAGAAAATAGTTGTCGAGCGCGAGGCGAACGTCGGAGAGTCGCGAGAGGAAATGCTCGCCGAGCCACGTCGCCGCTTCGGCCGAGACCAGCCGCTTGCCTGAGACGTGCGCCGCCGACGTCGCGAACTTGATGCGCGTCAGCTCGGTGCCTTCGGTCTCCGGGATGTCCGACGCGGAGTACAGATCGAGGACGTTGGAGGGCGAGCCATGGGCCTGATTGCGTGTGACGCCCTTTCGACGATGGGCCCAGTCTCCCCACGTGCGCGTAAAGCCGTCGAGTAACAGGTCCGAGACCGTGTGTCGATAGTCGGCGAGGACGCGACGCGCCGTATCGGCGGTGCCGCCATCGAACAGGGCAGGGAGGTGCTGGCGCAAATCATATCCGCGACGTGCGCGAAACTCGTCGAAGAGACTCGACGTCCAATCGCCCTGGCCGCTGGCGTCGTCCACTTCATAGGAGTCGTTGAAGTAGCCGCGCACTCCCGTCACAGCGCGACCCTTGAACGCCTGATCGAAGCGCGCGAGATAGCGCGCAACCGGCTGCGTGGCGAGATGGTCGATTACGTTGCCTTCGCCACCAGGCGCCGCGCGCTCCACTTGCTTGCCGTGCCACCCCTGAAACACGGCGTAAAGTGTCCACTGTCCCGGCGGCGCGCTCCAGTCGAGCACTCCGCTGCGACTCACGCGCGCGGTGAGGTCGACGACAGCGCCCGTTCTCGAATACGCCATCAGCGTTTGCAATGGCAGCGGCTTCGGAAAGCGCGCCTGGTCGATCGCCAGCGCCGCGAGGTTCGGCGTTGACGCAATGGGATCGGTGAGCGCCGCGATGTTCACCTGCCCAGCGACCGCGCGCACGAGCGGCACCTGCACGAACGCGATCGTATCACGGAGCCGCTCGCCGCCGCCCAAACTGTACGTCTTCCGAGCGACATACTTCGTCGCGTCCTCCTCACCGACACTCGGCCCACCGAATGGCCACCCCGTTCCGTTCGCGATGTCGACGCCGAGTCCCAGCCGTCGCGACTCGGCCAGCGTGTGCTCGAGCATCTCCACCCAGCGCGGGGACAGATAGGCAATGTTCTGGGACTCCGCGCCCTTGACGCCATAGATGGGCGTGACCTCGACGCCGCCGAGTCCCGCGCGGCGGTATAGATCGAGATTGGCGCTGAGATCCGCCTTGTGCACCGCGCTGCCGTGCCACCACCAGCGCGTCCATGGACGCATCTCGGCGGTGATGGCGGGCCACGCCGGTGGCGCGGTCTGCGCGATCGCGCTCGCGGGCGCGGCCGTGGAGAGCAGGGCAACTACGAGGTGGCGAAGGCAACGCGTCATTTCGTGGGCTGTGGTGTAGGCGTCACGCCCTTGCTGTTGAACTTCCAGACGACGAACCGCAGCGGCGTGCGGCCGGTGTTCTTCACGCCGTGGAAATCCCAGGGCGCGGCGTATTGCATGTCGCCGGCCTTCGCGGGGCGTTCCTTGCCATTGAGCGACCAGGTGCCGCTGCCCGCGGTGACCATCAGGTACTCCTCCTCGGCGTGCTGGTGCGGCGGGTGAATCTCCCGGCCTGGCTTGATGACCGCGACTGCCGCGAGACCGTCCTTGGTGCCGTACGTCTCGGTCTTGTAGTACGAGTAGAGCGTGCCCCACGCGAAGTCTTCGCGGAGCGCATCCTTCTCGGCGACGATTGCGGACGGTTGATTCGCCACGCGTGGCGATGCAGCGACAGTTGCCGCAGCGGCGGCGAGCACGAGCGCGAAGGGCACGGCGGCGGACTTTAGCATGAGGGTCACGGTGGGAACGGGTTAGGCACGTGCGGAAAGTGCAGATCCTTCGCCGCGCTCAGGATGACGGACGCGCTCAGGACGACAACCAACTCTACTCCTCGCGCCGCGAAATGCGCGCACTCACAATGTCATTGTCCACGATCTTTGCACTGACGGGTATGGGGTCCATGCCCGGGGAATCGTCCACAGAAGCAAACGCCGTGGTGAGCAACAGGGTCAACAAGGGATCGAAGATATTGTAGGCTTTTTCCGAGTCCGGGCCCTGGCGCAGGTCCACCAGAAACGCCTCGAGATGGTCAACGCCACTCACGCGCTGCGTTGCAATGCGGTTGACGCGATATCGCCCTTCGAGGTTGCGCGGATGCCTTCTGGCCGATTCGAACGCCTCGACGCGCCTGATCTCGAACGCGCCGCTTTCGATGACCAGTGGAACGGAACTGTCAGTGACGAACGCCGCGAGGAGTGCGGCCTGCACCACGGCGCTCGCCGAGATGTACTCGTACCGCTTGCCGTCCTGATCGACCACTCGAAATGTGCTGCCCTTTCCGACAGTGGTCTCGATTGCCAACACGGACACAATGGTCGACATCGAATCTCTTGTGGTGGTCGGTGGGAAGCAGGTCCCTCGGTCGCTGCTGCGCGCTCCTGTCGGGACGACCAGTGTCGTGCGCAGCGCCTTAGATACGCGATCGTTCAGTCGCCGTTCGCCGTTCGCTATTTCATCCCAACGCCAAGATAGAACGACACATGCGGCGGCTGGTTGTACGCCACGTTCTGCCATGCGACACCAAGACGATACACCGGATCGTGCATCAGCGTCACCATTCGGCGAGACGTTCCGATCGGGGTGGTATAAATGCGCAGCTCGCGCGGATTGTCCGCCACGCGCAGGATCACCTCCTCGCGCCAGTCGCCCAGGATGTCGGCACTCAGCACGGGAGTGGACTTGGTGCCGTTGTTGGATGCCGCACCCGTCGCGACGAACAGCGTGTCGAGGCGCTCGGTCGTCCAGTTCCACTTGTAGATGAGATGCTTGTCGAGCAGCTCGCGAAGCTCATCGCCGTCCCACCAGATGCCAAAGTTCACGGCGCTCGGCTGGTTGTCCGAGATCTTCACGCCCTTCGCATTCCACACGCCGCGCAACCCCGCGCCGGCCACCCAGCTCTCCGCGCCGCGGTGCCGCGGGTCGATGTCGAACGAGTTTCCTCGACCGGGACCTTCGCCGTCATCCCCAGCCTTGATCGACCCCTTCCGCCACAGCACCTCGCCCGTGCGCGCGTCGCGGAAGTTGGCGCCCGCGTCGTCGAACCGCTCCTGGATGTCGAACACCTCGAGGCCTGGCCGGTCGGGGTCGAGGTCGCTCACGTGCAACGCGTCGCCGTGGCCGAGTCCGGTGGAGTAGAGCCCTCGGCCATCGTCGTCGATGGTCGCGGCGCCGAAGATGATTTCGTCGCGGCCGTCGCCGTCCACGTCGGCGACACTGACCTGGTGATTCCCCTGGCCGCGATACGCGCGGTTGCTTTCGGGTCCGGCGTCGCTGTCGAACGTCCAGCGGCGCGTCAGCTTGCCGCCGCGCCAATCCCACGCGGTGATCACGGCTCGCGTGTAATAGCCGCGCGACATCACGAGGCTCGGGTGCACACCGTCGAGATACGCGATGGCGCCGAGGAAGCGATCGACGCGATTGCCGTACCCGTCTCCCCAAAGGTCCTTCAATTGATCCGTCGTGGGCGTAAGGCTCGACGGATGACGCGGCGGAATGAAGTCCGTGGTCGCGAGTGCCGCGCCGGTGCGTCCGTCGAAGATCGTCAGGAACTCGGGCCCCGCGAGGATGTAGCCGTCCGCGTTGCGATAGTCGGCGGTCGCGTTGCCGATCACCGTGCCGACGCCATCCACCGTGCCGTCCGCCGTCTTGCACGCCACCTCGGCGCGTCCGTCGCCGTCGAGGTCGTAGACCATGAACTGGGTGTAGTGTGCGCCTTCGCGGATGTTCTTGCCGAGGTTGATGCGCCAGAGCAACGCGCCGTCGAGGCGGTAGGCCTCGAGGATGGGATCGGTCGTCGTCCCCTTTTGTGAATTGTCCCTTCCTCGGCCCACGTGGTGTACGACGAGCTCGTACTCGCCGTCGCCATCGAGATCGCCGACGGACGCGTCGTTCGGCGTGTAGCCGTCGGGGGTCTGGAGCGCGAGCGAGAGATAGGGCGTCGCAGGGCGGAGCGTGAAGGTATCACCCGAGTGCAGATCCTTCCCTTCGACTTCGCTCAGGGCAGGCGCTGCGCTCAGGATGACAGCGGTTTCGCGACCGTCGAGCACGGGGCGAACGATGTACGACACCGCCGCGCTGACATTCACTGCGGAATCGGCGATGTGCGTCGCGCCCGAAATCGGTTGGGCATTCAATCGGATCGGCGCGTCGGTCCCGCTGCGGCGATACACATTGAACGCGATCGCAGCGGGGTCAGTGGCAAGCAAGCGCCAGCTCACGAACACGCGACCGCCACCGTGATGAATGGCGACCACACCGCGGCCGAGTCGCTCCATCTGCCTCTGTGGCGCTGGTGCGTTCGTGGGAGTGTGCGTCGCAACCGACGGCATGCCGCACGCGGCCAGCAGCGCGAGCAGCGCCGTGGTCAGTCGCATGCGCGTCATGGTACCGGCCACCGTGCGGAGGGCGTGCGGGCGGTCGACAAGTACCGCTCGATCGTTGCGACGACGCCTGGATTCGCGGTGGCCACGTCGCGCTGCTCGCCCGGATCGCCGATCAGGTCATACAGCTCCACTGGTGTGCCCGCCTTGAGACGCACGGCCTTCCAGCGGTCCATCCGCACCGCCTGCTGAAAGCCGCGCTCGTGAAATTCCCAGTACATGAACGCGTGCGTCGGCTGCGGCGCACCGCGCAGCGCGCGCGACATGCTCATCCCGTCGAGACCCGCTGGCGCCCGCCCGCCGGCGATGTCCGCGAGGGTGGGCAATACATCCCAGTGCGCCCACGGGTGGTCGCTCACCTGGCCGGCCGGAATGGCACCGGTCCACCGCGCGATCATCGGGACGCGGATGCCGCCTTCGTAGAGGTCGCGCTTGATGCCGCGCAGCCCGCCATTGCTCTTGAAGAACACGGGATCGCCTCCCCCCTCTCGATGCGGTCCGTTGTCGCTGATGAACATGACCAGCGTCTGCCGTTCGATGTTCCTCGTGCGCAACAGGTCCGCGAGGCGGCCAATGTCGCGGTCCATCCGCGTGATCATGGCGGCAAACACCGCGCGCGGCGTGGGCTGCGACCGGTAGCCGAGCGAGGCGACATCGGGTCGTGCACCAGTGGGCCTCGCGTCCGCGGCCGCGTTCGTGTACGGCTGCTCGGGAAACGCGCCAGCGAATGGAGTGAGCGACTCCTGTGGAACCCGCATTTCCGCGTGAGGGACGGTGTAGTTCAGGTAGACGAAGAAGGGGCGCGGATCATCGCGGCTGATGAACGATGCGGCTTCCGTCGTGAACAGGTCGTTCACGTAGTCGTTGTCGACATCGATGCCGACGCGCTCGCCGTTGCGCCACAGGTGGTCGGTGAACTGACGATGCGCGTGGCGATGATCGAGGAAGCCGAACGCGTGTTCGAATCCCTGCCGGGCCGGTTCTCCCGTGCTGCCGGGCTGGCCCAGCCCCCACTTGCCCACAACCGCGGTGCGGTAGCCTGCGTCGCGCAGCACCTCGGCGATGGTCACGTCCTCCAGCCGTAACGGGACGTCGCCGCCGGGCAGGGAACCGTTGCCACGAATCCATGTGTGGCCCGTGTGGAGGCCGGTCATGAGCGACGTTCGCGACGGTGCACAGACCGTGCTGCCGGCGTAGTACTGGGTAAAGCGAATCCCTTCTCGCGCGAGCTTGTCGAGCGCGGGGGTTTCGAAGCGCGATTGGCCGTATGCGCTCAAGTCGCCGTACCCGAGGTCGTCCGCCTGAATGAGCAGGATGTTCGGCGCGGGCGACGCGTGTCCCGCTACGGAGCCTGGAGCGTTGACGCCCCCACAACCCAGTCCAGCACCCAGCAGCACGGCGACACGCAGCATGGCGGTGCTGGATGAGCGCCGCCCGCGCGCGAGGGTGAGCTGCGAACGTGTCATGACGTCGCTACGCTTCGCGTCGCCAAGGTGTTGAGTGAGTGAACATTCGTGCGTGATGACCGCCGCTCTTGCGCAAACGTGATATGTTCTACATTATCGTACTATATGAACCTCCCATCGCTTGGCGAGCTCGAACTCGCCGTCCTGCTCACCATCGCGCGACTCGACGCCGACGCGTATGGCGCGAATGTCCGCCGGTCGCTGCTGGAGCGCACCGGGCGTGACCACGCCGTGGGCACCATCTACACCACGCTCGAACGCATCCTCGCAAAGGGCCTGGTCGTCTCCACGACGTCGGAGCCGATCGCGGCGCGCGGGGGGCGATCCAGGCGCTGCTTTCGACTCACGAATCTCGGTGCCCAGGTGCTCCGCAACGCACGTCAAGTCAATGTCGCGCTGTGGAAGGGCGTTCCTGCGCGCGTGGGGGCGACATGACGTCTCGACACACTCCGCCCGCGTCAGCCGAGTTCGTCGCTGGCGCCCTGATGCCCGACGACACCCTACGCGACGACTTCCTCGGCGACCTTGCCGAGGCATACGATGACATCGCGTCCTGCGAGTCGGTGCGTTCCGCGAATCGTTGGTACTTGCTCCAGGTAGGACGGTCGGTGGTTCCGCTCTCGCTATTGGCGATATCGAGACGAGGTCCGTTGAGCGCGATGCAGTTTGTCGGTAGCGTGGTCGCGGGGGTCGGCGTCGTATGGACGATCATGGTCGCCGGTATCGTCGGGTTCGTCGAGCTCTTCGTCCTGATCAACGGCGGCGATGGTTACCGGGGAGCGATGGCCGTTGGCGAGTATCTAAGGCTGCTGGCACTGTGGTCGGTGTTCACGGGCATCATTGCCGGATTCGCCGCGGGCTTCGTTTCGGCGCTCATTGGCCGACCGTCGGCATTCGCGTCTGCCATCGTGCTCGGAGTGGCGTCCGTGAGCCTCGTCGTCACTGCGGGCAGCGGCTCACACACGGGGTTCATCGTCTTCATGAGTGTGATCGTCTTCTCGTCGATTGTCGCTGGAGCGTGGCGTCGCATGCGAACTGCGGCGCTCGTCTCATGCGCATGATCAGCAGCGCATGGGGGTCAGAGTCGGGGTCAGAGTCGGGGTCAGAGTCGGGGGACACAGTGATCCGATGCGCATGATTTCGCGACGGGTATGCTGCCTCGGCGTCGGCAGTATTGCGCTGCTGATGTGCTCGGCGCCGGCCAACGCACAGACTGCGGACCAGCGCTCGGCACGGCTGGTACAGACGATGGCGGAGGAACTGCGAGCAGCCGCTCAGCTCCCTGGACTCTCCGTCGCCATTGGACGCGAGGGGCGCATCATCGTAGCGCAGGGCTTTGGGTACGCAGACGTCGCGCGCAAGAAGCCCGTGACGGCATCCACGCAGTTTCGCACGGCGTCCGTGGCCAAGGTGATCACGGCAACTGCAATCGCAACGCTCGTGCAGCGGGGCCGGCTCAACCTCGATACTGCGGTGCAGGCGTACGTGCCGACGTTTCCCGTGAAGCAGTGGCCAGTCACGCCGCGAGCGCTGGCCGGCCAGCTGGCAGGCGTCCCGCACTACAACAGCGCGGACAGGATCGAGGCGCGCTTTTACCCGTCCATTGACGACGCGCTTGGCGTGTTTGCGGCAGAGAGCCTGCTGTTCGAACCTGGCACGCGATACGCGTACTCGACGCACGGGTTCACCCTGCTGTCGGCGGTGGTCGAAGGTGCGGCAGGAAAGCCATTCCTCGATTACCTCTCGGACGCCGTGCTGAAGCCGTTGGGCATGACGGGCACGGGTCCGCATCTCGTCGCGACGCCGAGTGCCGAGATGGCGACGCTGTATGCCATCACGAATGGAGTGGCAGCGCCAGTCGAGCGCATGGAGGATCCGAGCTACAAGTGGGCGGGCGGTGGACTGGTCAGCACGCCGTCGGATCTCGTGCGGCTCGCGTCAGCATACTTCAGCGGATTCCTCGACACGAAGACGGTCGCCGAGATGTTCGCCAGTCAGCATCTGCGCTCCGGCAAGGAGACGGGCGTCGGCATCGGTTGGCGCAACAGTATGGACGTCGACGGACGTCGCGTCATCGAGCATGCAGGTTCGATGCAGGGCACGCGCTCGGTCGTGGCGCTGTTCCCCGACTCGAAGCTTGCCGTCTCCATCATGGCGAACGCGGAGTGGAGCAGCATGATCGAGGAGTCAGCGCACATGCTTGCTTTTCCGTTTCTCTCGAAGCCGTCGCCGCTGCGGCAGCCGGAGGGAACCGGCGCGGTCACGGTGACGACGCTCAAGCGTGACGGTACGCCAGAGCACACGACCGGCACGCTGACGCTGCGTCGTGGCAAAGGGCGGTTGACGCCGAGCGGCGGCAGCAGCACATCGGCGGCGCAGTCGTTTTCCCTCGTCTATCTCGAGCGCGGCAATACCTACGCGCTGGTGCGGCCGGATGGCATCGTGCACCTGACGCTCGAGACGATGGGTGACTCAGTCTCGGGCAAGGTGATCGCGTATGGGAGCCCGCGGTTGACGTCGCCGGCCGAGAATCCGCCGTTCCTCACGTTCCGCGGTGCGCTCTCGCCAATGCGTTAACACCGTTGCCGCGAACCTGAGCCGATTGCACGGCATTTCGCGCGTCGATGATGAGGGGGAGTCGCTCTGGCTTCTCTCATCGTCTGCCAGGAGCGTCACTGATGCACGAAGTCTCAGGCCGCTGGTTCGCCGCAATCGCGCTCATGAGCATCGGCACTATCGGTGCGCGAGTCGATGCCCAAGTCGCACGCAGCAGTTCGGTCGCCGTGACCGCCGCCGCGCTACGCGGCGACATCACTCCGAGCGATACGACTTCCTCGGCCCATTTGAGCACGTACTCACTTCCCACCGTTGCTGTTGCCGGCGCGGAGCAGCATCCCGGTGCTCTGGGGCGTGCGGGCGCGGGAGCGCTTCTTGGCGTCCTTGTTGGAGCGGTAGCGACGTCGTTGGTGGTTGCCAACTGTGAGCGACATGACAGCAGTCATGGCGATGGCCCGGGATGCGGACTGGGATACGTCATCGTTGGAGTGCCCGCGGGTGTCGCGGGTTCGGCGATCGGCGCAGTCGTCGGCTGGACGTGGCCCGCGAGGCGCGCGCGATAGGACTCTTATCGTTCGGCGAGTGCAGCGATGGCCCGCTGGACATTGTCGCGCGCACGATCTTCATAGCGCTCCCGAAAGTGCGGCCAATGATAGATCGCGGGCCGCGCGAGGAACGATCGCAGGATGGTGCCTCGACCAGCGACATAGCGGGCTCGGGATACCCACCAGTACTCGCGGCGAATCGCGCGTTCGAACTGATCGTAGATGGGTCGAGGCTGGCCGAGGATGGCCAAGTCGATGTCGGCGATGAGCTGCTGGTCGCCGTCGAGGTCGTTGCCAGTATGCGTCGTTGCAAGCACGAGTCCGTGGACGCGCGACGTCACCTCCTTAGCCGCGCCGTGGCGCTCCATGAACCGGCCTGCCCAGTTGGCGCTCTGACGCTCGTTGTTGGAGCGGTAGGTGCGATAGACGGCGTCGTGAAACCAGAGCGCCAATTCGACCTCCGCTGGATGTTGCGCGAGGTGTCGTGCGTCGGCGAGCTCTCGCAGGCAGGCGACGAGATGCTCGAGCGCGTGATAGCGACGTCCCCATCCGCGCCAGGCGCGCATGAGTTTGGAGTGCTCATCATCGACATCGCGCAGACCGATGGCGTCGCATATCGCCCGCCATCGAACAAGGGAGATCAGGTCCAATGCTCAGCCTCACGCATCACCGCGCCGTCCTTGATGTGACGCTCGCCAGCACACCAGGATACCGCATCAAGAGCCGCGCGACCTCCGTTCGGCCGAGCACCGTCAACGCCGTCGACAGCGCGTCGGACAGCGCGCCATCACTCGCGATGACCGTGGCCTGCGCGCCCGTCGTCAGCCCAATCCCCGTGCGCGGATCCACGACGTGCGAGTATCGCGTCGCGCCGATCTCCACGAACTGGTAGCCGGGTCCGGACGTCGAGATCACCGCGTTGGTGAGCGCGGACGCCCGCGCGCGCACCGCGGAATCCGCCGTCGGCACCTCGATGCGCCAGCCGAGGCCGCCCGGCGGCGCATCACTCACCGCGATGTCGCCGCCTGCCTCCACCAGCGCGCTCGCGATGCCGAGATCATGCAGCGCGAGCAAGGCCTGCTGCACGATGTCCCCCTTCGCGATGCCGCCGAGGTCGATGCGCATGCCCGTGCGGGTGAGTCGCACGCGCCGCTCCACGCTGTCGAGACCGATGTGACGCCAGCCAACGAGCGCCCGCGCCGAGTCGAGCTGCGCAGCACCAGGCAGCCGCCGCACTCGGCGCGCTTCTCGCCATAGTGCGACGAGGGGGCCAACGGTCGGATCGAACGCTCCATCCGTCGCCGAGGCGACCTCGACGGCGCGGGAGAGGACGCGGAACAGGTCCTCGCTCACCGGGACCCACTCGCCCACCCGCCGCTCGAGCAATCGCACCTCGCTCTTTGGGCGGTAATCGCTCATTTTGTCCTCGAGTTGGACAATGCGATCGAACGCGGCGCGCGCCGCACTGCGCGCCTGGCCTGCGTCCGGCGCGTACAACACCATGCGAACCTCGACGCCCATGTGCAGCTCGCTGAATTCATACCGATCCTGCGCGTCGAGCCGCGGGCTGCTCGCGGCCAGAACACCAAGGACCACGAGTGCGTAGCGCATCAGTTGTCATCCTCAGCGCAGCGAAGGATCTGCACCTGCGACGAAAGTGCAGATCCTTCGCTGCGCTCAGGATGACAAGAGCTGCGCTCAGGATGACAGGAGCTGCGCTCGGGATGACGGCGGTGATTCTCGCCGTGTCCGGCACGAGCGCCAGCGCACAGATCCCCATCACCAAGGATCGGGCGCCCATCGTTCATCGCGATTCGATTCCCGGCACGCTCGTCCACTTCGAGATGGTCGCCGTGCCCGCCGGAGTCGTGACGGTCCCGGGGAAAGACGGTCCACAGAACGTCCAGGTGCTGCCCTTCCTCATCGGCCGCACCGAGCTCTCGTGGGACGCCTACGACGCGTACATGCTCTCCACGCCCACCGCCGCCGAAGCGCGGGCACCGGGCACCGACGCGGTGTCGCGCCCGTCGCGGCCCTACGGCGCACCCGATTACGGCTGGGGTCATCGCGGATACCCCGCCATCAGCGTCGCTCGCGGCGGCGCGGAGTCGTTCTGCGCGTGGCTCTCCGCGCGCACGGGAAAGAAATACCGTCTCCCCACCGAGGCGGAATGGATCCGCGCCGCGACGCTGGCGAGCGGCGGCCGGACGCTGAACCCCGCGGCAATGGATGCGCTCGCATGGCACGCCGGCAACGCGACGGCCACCACGCACGCGTCCGCATCACGGAAGGCGGACCAGCTTGGGGTGTACGATCTCTTTGGCAATGCGGCGGAGTGGGTGGTGAGTGCCGATGGCGCAAACGTGGTGCGTGGCGGATCGTTTCGCGACTCGCGCCGCAATGTCGGTCCGCACGCACGCGCCGTGCAGGATGACAGTTGGCAGGAACGTGATCCACAGATTCCCAAGAGCCGATGGTGGCTCTCCGATGGGCCTTTCATCGGCTTCCGCATCGTGCGGGAGCCGTAATCTTCACACGGTGGATTTCATGACAGACTCCACGAAGGACTCCTTTTCGCGCCGCGCATTCGTCCAGGCCGGTGCGATCGTCACGGCCGGGATGATGCTTCCGCGCAAGCTGGCCGCGATGCCCGCGGGCGCGGCGTACTCCGACATCATTCGCGTCGGGCTCGTCGGATGCGGCGGACGGGGCACGGGCGCCGCGCGCGACTGCATGCGCGCCTCCGACGGCGTCGAGATCGTCGCGCTCGGCGACCTGTTCCCGGATCGCCTGGCCTCGTGCAAGGCGAACCTCTCGAAGGTCGTGAGTGAGACGCCAACGCTCGCGGCCAAGTACAAGGTCACCGACGACAAATGCTTCACCGGCTTCGACGCGTACCAGAAGGTGATCGACAGCGGCGTCGACCTCGTGATGTTCGCGACGCCGCCGGGCTTCCGCCCGATGCACCTCGCCGCGGCCGTCGCGGCGGGCAAGCACGTCTTCATCGAGAAGCCGGCCGGCGTCGACCCAACCGGTGTCCGCTCGGTGCTCGCGTCGGCGGAGCTCGCGAAGCAGAAGAACCTGGCGATCGTCGCGGGAACGCAGCGTCGCCACGACTTTGGCTATAACGCCACCATCGAACGCGTGCAGGGCGGCGCCATTGGCGACGTGATGGCGGGACAGGTCTACTGGAACCAGGGCGGCCTCTGGATGAACGCGCGCAAGCCGGAGTGGAGCGACACCGAGTGGCAGTTGCGCAACTGGCTCTACTTCACGTGGCTCTCGGGCGATCACATCGTCGAGCAGCACATGCACAACATCGACGTCGCGAACTGGGTGATTGGCGCGCATCCGATCAAGGCCACCGGCGTGGGTGGCCGGCAATGGCGCACGGATCCCGCGTACGGACACGTCTTCGACCACTTCGCCATCGACTTCGAGTACCCCAGTGGCGCACGCGTGATGAGCATGTGCCGGCAGATCGATGGCTCGGCGAACAATGTGAGCGAGCACTTTACCGGCACCAAGGGCAGCACGGATGCCAAGGGGACGATCCTCGGCGCCAAGGCATTCAAGTTCGCCGGCAAGACGACGAATCCCTACGTGCAGGAGCACACGGACCTGCACGCGAGCATTCGCGCGGGCAAGCCGCTGAACGAAGGCAAGCAGGTGGCCGAGACGACGTTGTCGGCGATCATGGGACGCGAGGCTGCGTACACGGGGCAGGCGATCGTGTGGGACGAGCTGCTCAAGAGTCCGCAGAGTCTCGTCCCGCAGACACTCGCGCTCGGGACGCTCGCCGTCCCCGGCGTGGCAATGCCTGGGCAGACGAAGGTCGACCGCACGTGGAGTGGTCAGTGACCGTCTGAAGGTCGAAGACTGAAACTGGAAACTGGCAACTGAAGACTGGCGACTGACCGTTCGCGTCATCCGCAGCGAGTGGCCGGTCGCCAGTCAGCAGTCACCAGTTTCAGTTCTTCAGTCCATGACTATCTCGCGCAATAACTTTGTCCACATGCCACGTCGACTCGGACTTGCGTCGACGCTTCCGCCCGTGTTGTCGGGTTTGTCCCCTCTTTCCCGCTTGTCTAGGTGTGCCCGGAGAAGGGATCCCTTGATCCCCGAACGCAGTACCGGGCCAACCCAATCGACGAACCGAGGAGTGGGCGTATGAAACGGGCTATGGCAGGACTGGTCGCTGCGGTATTGATGGTCATGCTCGCGGGATGCGCCGACGAGCCGACGTTGGCCGCGCGAGAAGACGCCGAGTTGGACCAGCTGTCGGTGCGCGCGGTCGAGCTTCAGGGAAAGGTCGCGTCCACCGGACGGATGACCCCCGAGCTGCGCGGTGAGCTGACGGTCCTCGTTCAGGACGTTGAAGCATGGCAGGCCCGGACCTCGCGAACGGACATCACCGTCTCGCGGACCGGCCCAGCGGACGACGGCAGCAGTGCGACATCGCCGCTCATCAGCAGGCCGGGCCCCACTTGCACACCCTGCCCGCTCGTGAAGACGTTCGGCAACCAGGTCTGCTTTCTCGTCTCAGAATCGCCATGCGCCGACGGCCTTATCGCCAAATCCTGCGCATACGTCTGCCTCACGAGGACGCGATCCATCACCGCGACGCCTGCGCCGACGAAGACCCCGGGCAAGTCGTGACGGAGTAGGGGGTCAGAGTTAGGGGTGAGAGTAAGACTAAGTACCCAACAAAGAACCCCGCGGGTAA
>JANOIJ010000054.1:0-43768 GCA_031407575.1 Gemmatimonadaceae bacterium
ACGAACACACCGCCCACGGGAGTGCCGTCCTTCCCCTTCCACGTGATCTCTTCGGCGTCGCCGAGCGCGAGATTGCGCGTCCACGGATTGGCGTCGGTCAACCTGGTCCACGTCGCTGGCGTTTCGAGCTCGCGCGCGGAGCTCATGGTGTAGAGGGCCGGCGGCATCTTCGGGTCGCTGCGGTTGATGAAGATGCGATCCGTGTCGTCGTCCTGCAGCGCCCTGAGGCTCGCACGCTCGTGCGTGAGCTGGCGCACCGTGTTCGCCGCAACATCCAGAGCCATCACCTGGTCCGTCGCCTTCACGCCCTTATTGAAGTAGATGGTGCCGCCATCCTGTGACCAGAAGCCGATGGTCACAGGGCCGTCGAGGGTCGTGCCGATCTTCCGGAACGCTCCGCCACGCGTGCCCACGTCGCGAACATAGACGCGCAGGTTGCGCCGCATGACGTAATCGTCAGGCGCAGAGTAGGCGATGGTGCGGCTATCGGGTGAGAAGCTCAGTGCGCTCTCGCCGATCTCCGTGTTCTTCGTGAGCCGCTCGATGTTTCCGGTCGCCACCTCGAGCAGGTAGAGGTCCGCGTTGCCCATCTGCTCGAGGATGTTCCGCTCGTATCGGTTGGCCGAGATGCCGTGATAGCCGACCCACTTGCTGTCCGGCGAGATGACGAAGTCGCCCACGCTGTATGATGTGTCGCGCGTGAGCCGCGTGGCGCGCTTGCTGTCGAGCTCAACGGACCAGAGGCTCGAGAGCGGCGTATCCATGTTGCGGACGCGCACGTCGAACCGCTTCTCGAGCCGCAGTCGCGCGTCAGCGTCGATGGTATCTGCCGTCGCGAAATACAAGCGCCTGGAATCGGGTGCGAGGCGCCACATGCCGACACCAGTCGGATGACGCGTGAGCTGCACGGGCCGCAGCGAATCACCGGCGATGATCGCGGCAACCGGCACGGAGTAGAGTTGTTCCTGCGTGGCCGGCCCGGAGCGGTAGACCAGCCACTGGCCGTCCTTCGAGAATGCGAACGTCGAGACGCCATCCTTCGCGTCGGTGAACTTGCGTGCTTCACCGCCGTCGGGGCGCATGATGTACAGCTGGAATGCGGCGCCGCCTCCTGCACCACCCATTGCCGGCGGATAGTATGGCGCACCCGGTCCAGTCGTCGGCAGCGATCCGCCGCGCCCTGCTGCCGCCGCCGCGCCGCCGGCCGCTCCCTCGCGATCGGAGAGGAAGACGAAGTGCTTCCCGTCGCGCGTCCAGGTGGGGTTTGTCTCGCTCTTGTCCGCAGTGTACGTCAGCCGCCGCGTGCTCGGCACACCTTGCTGCGTGGAGACGAGGTAGACGTCACTCTGTCGCCGCATCTCCTTCCAGTCGGGGACGCTCATGGTGTAGAGCACCCATTGCCCATCCGGGCTGGGAACCGGGGTGGCGATCTGCCGCATGTTCTGGACGTCGAGCCAGCTCATGGGGCGGGATGCGTTCTGCGCCGACAGCGCGGCGGGTATCAGGGCCGCGAGCGAGAGGAGCGTCACAGCGTGAGGCGGGCGTATGCGGTGCATGATCATGCTCGGAGAGGGGTCCGTAGATGTGCTTCCGCTTGATGAACGGCGCTAGAGTCTCCGCGAGTTGAGTACTGAAAAAGTGTCCCTCACGGAATTCCGGGAAGCCCAGCCGACAGCAGACCCAGATGGCGAACGCTGAAAACGCTGATACAGCGCACGCAGACGTCGCAGGACCTGCGTTGTCCGTCGCGAGTCGTGACATGCGCGCGGTTGCCTCTCGCCGTTCCAGCAGTGCCAGCGTTTTCAGCGTGCGTCGTGTCAGCGTTCTCCAGCGTTCGTCGTCCGGGTTCACGCCCCTTGCTCTAGATCCGTGCCTCTGTGGCTTCGCCCTCGGGCGCCCGTGGCGGGACATCGGCGCCCGATGGCGGCGTGGACGTCCAGCAAGTGCATTCCATAGCCCTTGCGTGAGAGCGCTAAGGTATGTATAATTCACGACATGAACTATACAGTTGCAGAGCGATCTGAAGCCGAAGCAGGAGTGTCGCCAGACGGCGGCGCGATGATGGCGCTATTTGACGCCGCTCGTTCGCTCGGCACAAAGCTCGAGACTGCGCTTGAGGGCATTGGCTTGTCGCCGGCCAAGTACCAGGCGTTGGACGCCTTGGTCAAGGCCGGCAAACCGTTGGCACTCAGCGAGTTGGCGGGCTGCCTCAACTGCGTGCGCTCGAATATCACGCAGCTGGCTGATCGTCTGGAATCCGACGGGTTACTCAAGCGGGTGGACGACGTGTCCGACCGCCGCGCCATCCGGGCCGTCGTCACGCCACTCGGCACGGAACGGCACGCGGCAGGAAGTGACGTGATCCATGAAATCCAGGTTGAGTTGTCAGGACGTATCACACCAGAAGACCGGGCGGCATTCATGCGCGTGTTGGCGGCACTGCGCTGACGGAACTTTTTTGCTGCAATTGACGTACATATATGCATTATCGCGTCACTGAACTGTAACGCTCGCCAGGCACCATCGCAGGAAGAACGGCACGTAATCCAATTCGGCAACTATTGCCGAGGAGAATGAGCAAATGTCAGGCACTACTTCGAAAAACACCGCGTCCGTTGCGACGCTGCCATCCATATATCCCGGCATCCTCCGTGTTGGGCTCGCGCTCGCGATCCTCACGGCGCTGTCCGCGTTTGCGGTTCGCGCCAACGCACAGGTGCCTGCCGCGCGGTCGATCGAGCTCCGGCAGATCGCCAGCGCTTCGCTACTTCCGAACACCACGGACGCCCGGTCGCCGTCGGCTGCCATTGCGAGCGGCGCTATCGTCACGCTCGCGCCGGTTCCATTCGCGGTGGGCGAGGAGCTGATCTACAAGGCGACCTTTGGCGGCATTCCTGCTGGCTCCGCGCGCATGCGTGTGGACGGCATTGAGCTCGTCCGCGGCCGGCCGGCATACCACGTCGTGTTCGCCATCGACGGCGGCGTGCCCTTCTTCCGCGTGCACGACAAATACGAGAGCTGGATCGACGTCCAGACGCTCGCGTCACTGCGCCACAAGCAGATCATCTCCGAAGGTGGCTACAAGCGGAACACGGTGTACGAGATCTATCCCGAGCGCGCGCTCTATCAGCGCGATGCGGAGCCGATGGAAGCGAGCGTCGCGAATCCGCTGGACGACGGCTCGTTCATATATGCCGTGCGCTCTGCGCGCATTCGCGCCGGTGAGACCCGTCGCGATGACCGCTACTTCCGCCCCGACCGCAACCCGGTGGTGCTCACGGGACTGCGTCAGGACACCGTGTCGGTGAACGCCGGGACGTTTGCGACCACCGTCGTGCGCCCGTCCATCAAGGCGAATGGCTTGTTCTCGGAGAATGGCGACGCGCAAATCTGGTTCAGCGATGACGCCAGCCGCATCCCAGTGCAGGTGAAGACAAAGTTTTCGAAGTTCTCGCTCACGCTGTCGCTTCAGTCGATGACCGCGGGCGACGCATCGTCGCATCAGCGGCTGCTCGCCGAGGCGCTGGCAGGACGCTGATCCGCTGAACACGCTAGAACGACGTGCACTGACGACGTGCACTGACGACGTGCACTGACGACGTGCACTGACGACGTGCACTGACGGCGTGCTCCAACGACGTGCTCCAACGACGTGCTCTGACGACGTGCTCTGACGACGTGCTCTGACGACGTGCTCTGACGACGTGCTCTGACGACGTGCTCTGACGACGTGCACTGACGGCTTGCTGTGACGACGTGCTGTGACGACGTGCTGTGACGACGTGCTGTGACGACTGGCCTGACGACGTGGCCTGACGACGTGCTCTTAACGGCGTGTTCTGAACGTCGTGCACTGACGGCGTAAGCTGGACGCCCTTCGAAAGCACGCCCCTCGAGCACGATCTTCGAGCACGCCCTTCGAGCACGCCCTTAGTGTACGCCCTTAGAGCACAGTGGCTCTCGACCACGGGGGGCTGGACCCGCATCGGGCGGGTGGCCTGCCCTTCTGTCGTTCAGGCGGTTACGGGCGGCAGCTCGTAGATCGTGACCGTCGTGTCGTCGAACACCTTGCGCCGCGTGCCCGAGGGCAGCACATGCGTGCTCGCATGCTCCACTGCCAGTATTCGCGCGAAGCGGCCCGCGCGCCAACTGTCGAGGATCATGTCGAGCATGCGCGAGCCGTATGGCGGATCGACGAATGCGATGTCATATCGATCGGGTGGCAGGGCGGCGGCAAACGGCACGGCGTCTCGCTTGTAGACGCGCGTGCTCTTGAGCATCCGCAACGTCGCGATGTTCGCCTTGAGCGAGTGCAGGCTTGCCGCATGGAACTCCACGAAGTCCGCGCTGCGTGCGCCGCGAGACATCGCCTCCAGTCCCAACGCACCCGTGCCGGCGAACAGGTCGAGCACGCGCGCCTTTTCGAGATGCGGCGTGAGCAGGTCGAGCATGGCCGCCCGGACGTGTTCCGCCGTTGGCCGCACGCGATTGTCGCCTGGCGACGTCAGGTCGCGACCAGCAAACTTTCCGCCGACGATCCTCATGACGCGCCGCTGACGGCATCCCTGCCGAGCACGGCGAGGTCCTCCGCGCCGTGACCGCGCGCGATGAGCGCGTCCATGCGTGTCGCGATGCAGGGCAGCGTCGCGAGGCCGTGATCGCCCGCGACATCGATCATCAGGCCTACATCCTTGCGCGCCATCGCCAGCTCGAAGCTGGGCGCAAAATTCTGGGCGAGCATGCTCTTACCGCGGCCATTGATGATGCCCGCGGGGTCGAAGAACTGAATGACGCGCAGCGCGTCGGCGGGCGCGACATGCGACGCGGCAGCGAGCGTGTAGACATCCGCGACGAGCGCGGCCATGCCGATGATGAAGGCATTGCCGCAAAGCTTGTTGATGGCAGCCAGGTCGGGTCGCTCGCCGAGGTATTCGACTTTCGGCGCCATGCGCGCGAGTGCGTCCTTCACGGTCTCGTACAGCGCCACCGGGCCGGCGACGAGAATCGTGCCCTGTCCGGCGCGGGCCGCGGCTGGCCCGATGAACACCGGGCAGTGGAGGTAGTGCACGCCGTCCGCGTTCAGTCGCAGTGCGCGTTGCGCAGTGAGCGCAGGCAGCGTGGTCGAGTGGTCGAGAATGATCGCGTCAGCCGCGAGGCCCGGCCGAGCCTGCGCAATCACGTCCTCCACGGCAGCGTCGTCCTTGAGCACGAGATGCACGCGTGCCACCCCGCGCACCGCGTCGGCCGCATGCGCTTCGGCGCGGACGCCGAACGCCTCGAGCGCACGGGCCTTTGCCGTCGTGCGATTCCATGCGGACACCCGTTCGCCGCGCTTCGCGGCCGCCTCGGCGAGGGCGCCGCCGAGCAATCCCGTCCCGAGGAATGCGATGTGTGTCATGTCAGGAAGATTGTGCCATGTCAGAAGGATTGGACAGCAGTAACTGAAACTGGCGACTGGCGACTGGTGACTGGTGACTGGCTTCAGATCACGCGAACAGTCAGTCGCCAGTCTCCGGTTTCCAGTCGTCAGTTTCAGTCATACCCGGGCATCGCAGCGAGCTCCGAACGGGCGCGTGTCCAATCGCGTCAGTTGATGTCCAGCGCTCGGATCAGGCCCAGGCTCAACGCGACGAGCACGATGAGCGAAGCCGTCACGGTAAAGACCACCGGTCGTCCAACGCGCCGCATTGCCTTGAGGTCCACGCCGAGGCCGAGCGCGGCCATCGCAACGACAGTGAGCCACGTTGAAACGCCCTTCATGGCAGCGGACGCGCCAGCGGGGATGACGCCGAGCGAGCGAAGTCCGGCCAGAATCATGAAGCCGACGACGAACCACGGCACGAAGCTCGTGACCGGAGATCGCGCGGCCGGCAGCGCGCCGTGCTTGCGCCGATAGCGCAAGGCGAAGAACAGCACGACGGGGCCGAGCATGAGGACACGCACGAGCTTGACGAGAGTGCCAACCTGGCCGGCCAGCACGCTGACTGGAAACGCCGCAGCCAACACCTGCGGCACCGCGTACACCGTGAGTCCGGCCAGGACGCCGTACTGGTAGTCGCTCAGGCCCAGCGGTGAGATGAGGAACGGCAGGCCGACCACCACACCGACGCCAAGTATGGCCGTGAACGCGATTGCCGACGCCACGTGGTCCTTGCCGGCGCGGATAACGGGCGCGATGGCGGCAATTGCCGAGTTGCCGCAGATGGCGTTGCCACATGCCACGAGCACCGCAAGCGTATGCGGCAGGCCGAGCAGCCGCCCAATGCCGTAGCTCGCCGCGATGCCGATGACCACGAGCAGCACGATGCCAACGGCGAGTGCAGGGCCCGCGCGCAGCAGCAGCGGCAGGTCGACGGATGCTCCCAACAGCAGAACTGCCACTTCGAGGACGCGAGTCGCCGCGAACGACACTCCGCTGGCGAATCGCGCGGTTGGCGGCGAAAACGTTCGGACCAGCATGCCGATGAGGATCGCGACGACGAGTCCCTCGATCACGGGATTCCCGAACGCCCGCTCCTCCAGTCGCGCGATGACGAGGGCGGCCAACCCGACCGCCGCAGCCAACGCGAGGCCCGGGAGCAGGCGACGAAGTCTCATGCGTCGAGGCATGAGGGACGCTACCGGGGCTCATAACATGAAGCGAAGACATAATTCTCATGGTATCATTACTTCTTATTATGTCCCTCAACCTCCATCACCTCCGCGTCTTCACGAGCGTCGCCGAGCATGGCGGCTTCTCTCGCGCGGCCCTCGTGCTGCGTATCAGCCAGCCCGCGGTGTCGAAATCCGTGCGCGAATTGGAGCGCGAGGTCGGCTCCCAATTGTTCGAGCGGGGCGGACGCGCGCCGCGACTCACGGAGGCGGGCAGCGTGCTCTTCACGCGAGGGCGCGAGTTGTTCGCCGTGGAGCGCTCAGCCGAGGAGGAGTTGCGCGTGTTGCGCGGGCTGGCGGGCGGGGTGCTTCGCATCGGCGCCAGCACCACGGTCGTCACCTACGTGTTGCCGCCGTACCTCGCGCGCTTCCATGCAGCGCACCCGCTGGTGCAACTGCGCGTCGCGAGTGCGAACACGCGCGACATCGCGCGCCGGCTTCTGGAGCGGCGCCTCGACATCGCGCTCGTCGAAGGCCCGGTGGACGATCCGCGCCTGGAGGTCCGCGCGTGGCGGGACGATGAGCTCGTGGTGATCGGGCCGGCGGATCATCCGCTTGCGAGTCGGCGGCGCGTGCCGCTCGACGAAATCGCGGCCGAACCGTTCATCGTGCGCGAGCGCGGCTCGGGCACGCGTCGCGTCGCCGAGCAGGTCCTTGCCGCGCGCGGGGTGACGCTGCGTGCGGCACTCCAGCTCGAGAGCACTGAGGCGATCAAGCAGGCGGTGGCTGCTGGCCTCGGTCTGGCTATCGTGTCACGCGCCGCCGTTACGGATCAAGTGGCGCTCGGCCGTCTGGCTGTGATTCCGCTGCACGACGTCTCACTGCATCGCGCCCTGACGGAGCTTCGGCTGGTGGGCCGCGCGCCATCGGCAGCCGCGCGGGCGTTTCAGGACGCTCTGGCGTTGTAACAGTGGCGGAACGGCCCCGGCGCACGAACTTTCCACGGGCAATCCACCCTGGCCGCTGACATGAGCAACGAACCCGCAGTCCTCGCCGGTCCTGATCTCGTCCAAGGCATTCCCGTCGCCGATCTCGCGGACGGCAGCATGATCACCGGTCACGCGCATGGGAAACCCGTCCTCATCGCTCGACAGGGGACCGAGATCTTCGCAATCGGTGCGACGTGCACGCACTACAGTGGGCCGCTCGGCGAAGGCCTGCTGGTCGGCAACACCGTTCGGTGTCCGTGGCATCACGCCTGCTTCAGCCTTCGCACGGGACAGGCGCTGCGAGCGCCCGCGCTCAAGCCGGTGGCGCGATGGGTGGTGGAGCAGCGCGACACGATGCTCCATGTCGTCCGCGAAGAGCAGGCAGGGGAGCTGCTCGTGGAGCGCGCGGCTGCCTCCGATGCTGCTGGACACCCGGCCTCTGTCGTGATCGTTGGCGCCGGAGCGGCGGGGAATGCAGCCGCGGAAATGTTGCGTCGCGAGGGTTACGCGGGGCCCGTCACGATGATCGGCGACGACACATCCGTGCCGTACGACCGGCCCAACCTCTCGAAGGACTACCTGGACGGCTCGGCACCAGAGGAATGGATTCCGCTGCGCAGCGACGAGTTCTACGCGGCACATGCCATTCGTCTCGTGACGGGCCGCGTCGTGTCGATCGATGTCGCCGGCAAGCGCGTCACGCTGGAGGACGGGAGCGCCCATGCGTTTGGTGCTCTGTTGCTTGCGACAGGCGCGGAGCCGATCCATCTCCCGACGCCATCGGCACTGGGGAGCCGAGTCCTGTATCTCCGCTCGCTGGATGACAGCAGGGCCCTCGTGGCGATGGCTAAGAGCGCCCACCGCGTGGTAGTCATCGGCGCAAGCTTCATCGGACTGGAGGTGGCCGCCGCCCTTCGTGCACGTGACATCGACGTCCATGTCGTAGCGCCCGAGAGTCGTCCGCTGGAGCGCGTGCTCGGTCCGGAGCTTGGCGACTTCGTCCGCGGCGTGCATGAAGCGCACGGCGTGGTGTTCCACCTCGAGCATGCCGTGACGCAGATCGGCGCGCAGTCGGTTACGCTCGATAGCGGTGCAACGCTGGACGCCGATCTCGTCGTGATCGGCGTGGGGGTTCGTCCGCGCATCGAGTTGGCGGAGCAATGCGGACTCGCAACTGACCGCGGGGTCGTGGTGAACGCGTTTCTCGAAACCAGCGCGCCGGGCATTTACGCGGCCGGCGACATCGCGCGATTCCCCGATCCACTCACGGGGGCGTCCATCCGGATCGAGCACTGGGTGGTGGCTGAGCGGCAGGGACAGACGGCAGCGCGCAACATGCTCGGGCAGCGGGAGCGCTTCCACTCGGTTCCGTTCTTCTGGAGCAAGCACTACGACCAGACGATCTCGTACGTGGGACACGCGGAGCGGTGGGATGCCGTGGACATCGACGGCGATCCTGCGAGCGGCGATTGCGCAGTGCGCTATCTCGCAAAGCAGCAGGTCCTCGCCGTGGCCACAGTGGGTCGCGACCACGAGAGCCTCGAGGCCGAGCGCGCCATGGAGGAGCGGATCGCGCGCGCGATACCCAGAGGGTAACGAGCGACACAAATGATGTCTTGGACTGGCCGGACCGTGGCGGATATCTCTCGTGCACAACGTCACTGTCACTCACCCGGTCCGGTACCTCACATGCGCCCAATGCGTTCGTTTCTCTCCCCGCTCGCGGTGGCCGCGCTCGTCGTCGGTGCGGCGAGCCCCGCTGCCGCCCAGCAACTCGCGGTATCGTCCAACTACACGCCGTCGGCCACGCCCGCCGCGTCCGCCCCCGCAGATGAGGCCGTGCTTCGCACGGTGGCCATCTACAAGTTCGCGCGTTCCCGCGATGCATACATGCCGAGCGAAGTCACGGTCGCCGATTCCTCGGGCACGCTCGTGGCGAGCTACCGTGTCAAGGGATCGGGCACCGTGCGTCCCATGACGGTGGAACCCCTCGCTGCCGACCTCCTGCTGCAGGCGCAGACCGATGCGGGGGTCCTCACGTTCGTCATCTTCGGACATGGCGACCCCGATGTGAAGTCGCCGCAGCTGGGCATGTGGATGCTGGGCGCCAGGCAGGGCGACCTGCTGCGCGTCATCGTGCGCTGACCTCTCGGGCTGGCGCGCGGCACGCAGACCGAGCGCTGGCCGCGAGCAAGCTCCAGATGTGCACGTTTTCGCGAAGGTGACCGATACTCGATCGAGAGGCCACGATACGAGGCGGTCAGTGGACGCGGAGGCGGTCGGTGCGAGTATTCGAGGGAGCGGGCGAGGTACGCGTACTTTGCCGAACGCTCGATTGGGCTGCGACCACCCTGGGGCCAGTCGAGCAGTGGCCCGTGAGCCTCCAGACGTCGGTGGGGATCGTCCTCCGGACGTCCTTTCCGATGCTCCTCGTGTGGGGACCGAATCGCGTCCAGATCTACAACGACGCGTATGCAGCACAAATCGGCGACCTGCATCCGGAAGCCCTTGGGTGCGCCGCTGAGGACTCATGGCCGAGGTTGCGCCAGGCGCACGAGCCGATCCTGGCGCGCGTGCTTCGTGGCGAGACGGTGCAGATCGTCGAGGCGCAGTGCGCCAGGAATGGGCCGGCCGGTGCGGACGACGCGTACTTCGACGCGAGCTTCGCGCCCGTGTCGCAGGAGGATGGCGCCGTGGGCGGCGTGCTCTGCACGCTCATCGAGAGCACGTCTCGCGTGCGGGGGCGGGCCGTCGAGAACGAGCGCGCGCGCCTGATGTCGGAGTTGGCGAGCGAGCGCGAGCGCCTCGTCGCCGCGCAGGCGGTGGCCCGCGTCGGTAGCTGGCAAACCGATTTTGCCACGCACACGGCCCTCTGGTCGGATGAGACCTTTCGCATTTTCGGTCTGGATCCCGCCTCGGCCAATCCGACGCATGAGCGCTTCCTCGAGTTCCTCCATCCCGATGACGCGGAGCGGGTGGATGCGGCGTTCGTCGCCTCGTTCGCGACGCGCGAGGTCTGTACGATAGAGCACCGCATCTTTCTCGCGGACGGCACCGTGAAGGACGTGGAGGAGTGCTGGCGGACGTTCGTCAATGCGGAGGGAAAACCCAGCCGCGCCGTGGGCACCTGCCAGGACATCACCGCGCGCCGCGCGGCCGACTACAAGCTGCGGCGCCTGGTCACGGCGGTCGAGAGTTTGACGGAAGAGGCGGTGAGCCTCATCGACGAGTCGGGGCTGTTCCTGTACACCAACGCGACGCACGCACACATCCTCGACTACGACGCCGAGACGGCAGGCGCGATGAACATCGACGCCTTCATGCCGGACGATGCCGCGCGACGCGAGACACGCGAGATCCTCGAGCAGGTTCGCAACGGGCGGAGCTGGCGAGGCATGGTGCGCCGCAAGCGCCAGCGCGACGGGCAGGTCGTGTTGATGGACATCATCCTCGGCGCCATTCCGGAGCAGGAGCGGACGCTCTTCTTCGAGATCGTGAGTGATGCGACCGAGCGCCTCGCGCGCGAGCAGCACCTGCGCCGCGTGGAACGCGTCGCGGGCATGGGAACGCTGATCGCCGGCGTGGCGCACGAGCTCAACAATCCGCTGAGTGCCATCATCGGGTTCGTGCATCTCCTGCAGTTGGAGCCGCACTCGGACGCTGAGCGCGACGACCTCGCGACCATCGATCGCGAAGCACAGCGCATGGCGAAGATCGTCTCGGACCTGAAGTTGGTGGCGCGAGACACGCAGGGCGGCGCTCCGCTCGAGCGTGTGGATGTCAACGATGTCGTGCGGCACGTGATGAAGACGCGCGCGTATTCGCTGGCCACGCGAAACATCGAAGTGCGCCTCGACCTGGCGGAAGAACTGCCGGCCATCCTGGGCGACCGGGCGCAACTGGAGCAGGCGCTGCTCAATCTCGTCGTCAACGCGGAGCAGGCGATGACGGACACGGCGGCGCCGTCGCGTCGCGTGATCGTGCGCACGCGCGCGTCGGTAGAGGGATGCGCCATCCACGTCGTGGACAGTGGCAGCGGCATCTCACGCGATCAGCTCGAGCGCATCTTCGACCCATTCTTCACGACCAAGGCACCGGGTGAGGGCACCGGCCTCGGGTTGTCGTTGGTGCAGCGCATCGTGAACGACCATCGCGGCCAGATCCGCGTGGAGAGCGAGCCGGGGCGGGGCAGCGCATTCCGGATCGACTTGCCGCGCGCACAAGCGGCGTTCGCGCGGACGACGCGGGAGACGCCGGTTCCTCCCTGCGCGCGCCGGCTTCGCGTGCTCGTCGTGGATGATGAGGACGCGGTGCGGCGCGTGGTGTCCCGCATCCTGTCGCGACGCGGCCACACCGTGCACGAGGCCGCCGAGGGCGCCGCGGCGCTGGCGCTGCTCGGGACGACCGCCGATGCATACGACGTCATCGTCTCCGACCTGCGAATGCCGGGTCTGGGTGGCGACGCGTTGATCCAGCAGCTGAAGCTGCGCGCCGATGACATGGCGCGCCGCGTCATCCTGATGACGGGCGACACTGCTGACGCGGACGTCATGCGGTGGCTGACCGATGCAGACGTGCCGGTGCTTGCCAAGCCGATCGCGCTCGCCGAGGTTGTTCGCATGGTCGAGAAGGTCGGGGAGTTGGCCCTCGCGACAGGGAGCTGAGCTGGTGGCGTATTGCGTTATACCGACGCGTATGCCGGTAATTGCGTGGTACGTCACATCGGTGCGTCTGCGTTCGCTTTAGACTCGCGCCTCGACGAGCGCATCAGCAGCACCTTTCTTACCGACATGATCTCCACCGTACTGTCCACTCCGCTGACGGCCATCCTCGAAGACTTCGCGCGCGTGCCGCTCACGCTCGGGCGCGAAGCCGCAACCGAGCTCGGGCTCGCCGCCTTGGAGTATCTCGAGGGGACGCCAGCGGAGGACGACGCGCGCAGCCTGGTGGGCTACGCCGCACGACACGACGAGAGCGCTCCGGCGCGAGACGCGCTCGTCGCCGTACTCCTCAACGCCAGCGGCACGTTCCCCGCGAGCCTGGCGCAGCGCGCGCGGGACGAGATCATGCACGCCGACTGGGGACGCGGACGAGAAACCGCCGGCCTCCAGCAGAACCCGGAGGTCAGTGCGGTCCCGCGGCGACAGGCGTTGTCCGAGCGCCTCATGGCCGAACGCGCACGACGGCTCCGCCCGCGCATGCAAGTCGTCGTCTCCGCAATCCTCGCGCAGGGCGCCGACGCCGGCGCGATCCCATCGTGGTTCCTCGAGCGCAACTGGATCGACCTTCGCGATACGCTGGTGCAGCGCGTCCGCATCGAGCCGATGCATCGGCTGGCCATCACGCAGTGGCTGAAAGCACGGCATCCGGCCGTACGCGCATGGCTACAGCCGGTGGAGGATGCGCTCGTCGATGTCGCGACGCAGGCCATCCTGCATAGCCCCGAGCGCGCTCCGCTCGCGCCATACCTGGCCGACGATCGTGTGGCCGACGGTGTGCGCACCGCCGTGACATTTCGCGGTGAACCGGCGCGCGCGCGGCTGACCAAGTATCTCGATCGGCTGATGCCCGGCACCGCGTGGTACGAGACGATCCGCGCGATGACGGTTCCTCCGGAATCGCCCTGGTCGCTATAGGCCGTCACGTCCCGCGCCGGCGCGCCGACCAGGCTCGATACTTCGTGAGTATCGCACGCGACGAATGATGTCTTGGCTTGCAGCGCCAAGCGACGGTAACTCTCGATCAACCGAGTTGCTCACGCTCCTCACCCTTGATCGGAACCGTCCCATGCGCACACTGCTCTCGCTCGTCTCCACCGCCGTTCTCTGCGCCGCTGCGCATCCCGCGAGCGCGCAGAACACCGCTGCTACGGACGCCGGCCGCCCGTTGGTCCGCGCTGCCGCCTTCGTCATCGACGCCGCGGCCGTCCGCACGCTGGCCATCTACCAGTTCGTCGCGCCGCACGACGCGGGCATGCCCACCGAAGTGACGGTCGCCGACTCGTCGGGCGCACTCGTCGCGGCGCTTCGCCTCCCGTTCGCGTCCACCACCCGCCCGATGACGATCGAGCGCTCTGGGACGGACGTCGTGCTGCATGGCGACACACCGTCGGGCGCGCTGACGCTCGTGCTCTACCAGAACGAGCCCGCGCCGCTCGGCACCGTCATTGGCCGCTGGGTGCTCGGCGATCGCGAAGGCAAGCTGCGCGCGGCGCGCTGATCGAGCGCGCCGTTCCACGCGGCTCGAGCGTCAGGGCTCCAGCCCGATGCGTCGAAGGAGCGGCGCCCAACGCCGGTCGCTGTGCAGGGGATCGAACGCGGGTGAGACCTTGATCGTCCGCATCTGCGCCGCGCGCTCGGAGAATCCGCGCTCGAGCCAACGAAAGGCCGCGTCCCAATCGTGCAGCGCGACGTAGGCCTTGGCCATCGGCACGGGCGGGAGATAGCTGCGCTGCGGCGCCGTGAGCAGCGCATCGAGAATGCCCTTCGCCGTCCCGCGCTGGCCGGTTGCCGCGAGCGCGTAGGCGAGATGCGCCGAGTCGCGCGCTCCGCTCAGCGCCGCGGCTCGACGAAAGGCGTTGAGTGACTCGGCGGTTTTCCCCTGCTGCAGGTACGCATCTCCCAACTGAAGGTGCGCTGCAGCGAATTGCGGGTTCAACTCGACAGACGTGCGGAGCATCGCTACCGCCTCGTCCGGGCGACGCGCGGACACATACGCACGCCCGAGCTGCATCCGCACCGGCGCGGAGAGCGGATCCAGCATTCGCGCACGGGTCAACTCCGCGACCGCGTCGTCGAATCGCCCGCGGTTGAGCAGGTGGATCCCCCAGTACAGACGCGCGGTGGCGTAGCCGGGATCCAGTGCGACCGCGCGCGCCAACTCCTGTTCGGCGCCATGGGCATCCCAATCGAACGCCTCGCGAATGTTGCCGAGCGCTGCGTGGGCTTCCGCGACGGTGGAGTCGAGGCGAATTGCCTCCGCGGCGGCAGCGCGCGCTCGCGGCAACGCTTCGCGCGGCGGGCTGTCGGCCAGGAGCACCAGGAGGACGCGCGCGTCGGCCAGGCCAGCGTACGCCTGTGCGAACGTCGGGTCGCGCGCCGCCGCCTGCTCGAAGTGCTCTTCGGCACGACGGAGGTCGCCCGGCGTGCGCCTTCCGAGGAAGAAGCGCCCCTTGAGGTACAGTTCGTACGTGGCGAGGTCTCGCGGGTGGATGCGGCGGACGACCGTCGCCTGGCCGCCGAGCGCCGGCACAAGTGCACCAACGATGGCGCTGGCGATTTCCTCCTGCACGGCGAACACGTCCTTCAGCTCCCGGTCGTATGAATCCGACCAGAGCACGCCGTTGTCGCTGGCGCTCACGAGTTGCGCGGTGATCTTGAGCCGGTTTCCAGCGCGGCGAACGCTGCCCTCCAGCACGGTCGCGACGCCGAGCGTATCGGCGATGGTGCGCACGGTGAGGCCGCGGCCCTTGAGCGCGAACGCAGACGTTCGCCCGGTGACGCGAATCCCCTCCACTCGGCTCAGCGCACCGATGAGCTCGTCGGTGAGCCCATCTGAAAAGGGCTCGTCGGCCGCGTCGCCGCCGGTGTTCGCGAAGGGCAGTACGGCAACCGACGCGCGGTCGGGCGAGGGCCGCTCGGCCGGTGTGGGCACCGCGCTCCGCGACGTGACAGCGGCGCGCGTCCATGGGGCAAGACTCGCGAGTCCCGCGACGAGAATCACGGCCGCGGCGCCAATCATGCCCGTCAGCCGTCGGCGTCGGGGAGGCGGCGTCGCGATGAGCGTGCTGGTGCGCGCGTCGTGCAGTGGTGTTTCAACCGCGTCGGTGACATTGGCGGTCGGTGCGGGCGGGACTGTGTCAGCATTCTTCGAACTCTCTGCTGCACTCGGCGCAACTGGCGAAGACGTCAGCTGTGCGGGCGTGGACACGAGGTTGGCACGCAGGTCGCCCACAGCAGCCGCCCAGCTCGGGCCGGGCGTCGCGTCGAGCTCCTGGCGCACGAGCGTCTCGTGCACCCGCGCGAGTCGGAGCGCTTCCGTCGGATTTCCTGCCGCCGCGAGCGCGCCAAGCAGCGATTGCGTTGCCGGCGTGTCCAGTGGGTCCAGCGCGACCCTCGTCTGCCACCATCCCACGGCAGCCGTCGTGTCGCCACGCGCGGTCGCCGCGACCGCGAGCCCCTCGAGCACGTGCGCATGCGCCCGCGATCGCACGTTGCGCTCGGCTTCCACCCACTGCTCGAAGTCGCCCGCGCCGGGGACGTAGAACCCATCGAGAAACGGACCAGCGTAAAGCGCCGCCGCGCGCTCGGACTCTCCCGCGGCGAGGGCAGCGGACTGTTCGGCAAGGTCACTCGTGAGCACATCGTGATTCAGCCGCAGACTCGCGACGCCGACGAAGAGCGCGTCGCTCCGCAACTCGCGACGCAAGCCTGAGAGCGCCTCGTCCAGCGAGTGGCGCGCACGAGCGGGATCCGAGTCGGGCCACAGGAACGCCATCAGGCGGTCGCGGCTCACGCCCGTGTCCGATGCGGCAAGCACCGCGAGTACGGCAAGGCGCCGGCGCTGCGTGGCCGGTCCGGTGTATGGCGCCCCGTCGCGCTCCAGGGTCAGCCCGCCATACGCCCGCAATCGGAACATGTCCTACCCTCACCAGCGCGAAACCGGAGGAGCTGAGGATCACATGAGGCAGCGCTGACGATCAGCGGAGCCTGCGATTCCAAACTGCGCCCGTCCCATTCCGGGCGCAACCGGCGCTCACCGACTTTCACACGAGGTTCGAGCCATGATCGCACGTCCCACTACCTACACTCCATCAGCCAGCCAGAGCAGCAAGGGTTCAGCGTGCCGGCTGCCTGCCGTCCCTGTCGCGATGCTCGCTCTCGGGCTGCTGATCACCGGCTGTGACGGCGCTAGCACCAGCTAGGCAGCACCCACCGCTCCGAGTTCCTCCAGTGCGGTGATGACCCCACTCGATCACGACGCGCCGCACCGCAGCAACGAGGCCGACGTGATCGCCGTCGTTGCCGCGTGGGACGCGGCGTGGAACGCGGGCAATGCAAAGGCCCTGGGCGCGCTCTTTACGGAAGACGCTGAGTTCGTCAACGGCCGCGGCCAGGTCGCGTTGGGTGCTGCGACAATTGCCGCGAACCATACGGCGTCACTCGCGGGTCCATTCAAGGGAAGCACGACACGCGGGCGGGTACGTCGAGTCACCTTCCTGAGCGGGAGCACCGCCATCCTCGACGTGGACAACGACCTGACGGGGTATCGCTTCCTGCCGCCTGGTGCGGTCGAGACGTCGCCTGGCGTGCACAGCGGACGGCACAAGCGCGTGGTGGTGAAGCGCGGCGGCACGTGGCGCACTGTCTCCATGCAGCTCACGTCGATTCTGCCCGCGACGCCGTGACGCAGCGGCTCGACCCGGCGGCATGTGCCGCCGGGTTGAGCGCCTGCGACCGCGTGTGCCGAGGGCGTCTCGAAGAGTCGCACGCGTACATATGTTCGCTCAGCCTCCAACGACGCCGAGACGCACTCAATGCGATTCCGCCTCATCCTTCTCGCCGGACTCCTTGCGAGCCCCGCTGTCGCGCAGACCGGCGCCACCGTCACCGGCGTGGTCTACGATAGTCTCGGCCACCAGCCACTCGGCGGGGCGCAGGTACAGATCGTCTCCGCCGATCCCCTGGCGCGCTTCGGTCGCGTGGTCACGGCTGACGCTGCGGGCCGCTTCGCGTTCGACAGCGTTCCGCGCGGACGGTACATGCTCGGCTTCATCCATCCGGTGCTGGATTCGATTGGCGTCGAGGCACCGCTGCGTGAACTGGTGGTGGATGGCGTTCGTGCCGTGCGCGCCGACCTGGCTACTCCATCTGCCGCGCGCATGCGCACCGCGATCTGTGGGCCGAGTGCGACGGATTCCACCGCGCTGGTGGCGGGGACGGTGCGCGGTGCGCGCGATGGCGCGCCTGTCGCCGGCGTCTCCGTCGCGAGCGAATGGGTGGAGCTCACTATCACGACACGGGGGCTCGCGCGACGCGTCCCTCGCCTCGTGGCGACGACGGGCGACAACGGGTGGTTCGCCATCTGCAACCTGCCGCGCGCCGGCACGATATTCCTCACCGCCAGCAAGGGCGCGGACAGCACGGACCGCATCGACGTGGCGGTGCCTGCGGAAGGTTTTGCGCGACGCGAGTTGTACCTCGGCGCCACGCGTACCATCGTGGTCGGCGACACCGTACGTCGCGCGGACTCCCTTGCGCTCCCGCCACGTCGCGTGCACGTCGGCGACGGGCGGTTCAGCGGCACGGTGATCGCTGCACCGAGCGGCGAGCCGCTTGCTGGTGCACATGTGACCATCGTCGACGGACCACAGACTCGCGCGAACGAGCGCGGCGAGTGGACGCTCGCCGAAGCGCCGTCGGGTACGCGGATGCTCGAGGTGCGCGCGGTCGGCTACTATCCCGAGCGCCGGCGGATCGACGTCATTGCGGGCGCGCCGCCGGTGCGCATCGCCCTCTCGACACTCAAGGCGGTGCTGGACACCATCCGCGTGACGGCGACTCGTGTGTCGGACCGGCACCTGAGCGGCTTCAAGGAGCGGAGTCGCGGCGGCGTGGGTCGCATTCTCACGGCCGCCGACATCGCGCGTCGAAACCCGCTGGTCATGTCGGACCTGTTGCGCATGGTGTCCGGCGTGCGCCTGGACCAGAACGGCACCGACTCGACCAGCATCACGATGCGCGGCGGCACCGAGCGCTTCGGCAACTCGTGCGTCCCGGGTATCTTCGTCGACGGCATGCTGATGTCCGGCATTTCCGCAGACGAAATCGACGGCTTGGTGCGAACGAAGGACGTCGCGGGCATCGAGATCTATTCGGAAGCCACTGTGCCGGCGCAATACCAGCGTCCGCTGTCCGGCTGCGGCAGCATCCTGATCTGGACGAAGTGAGTTCGTTTTGCAGGCCTCGGCTGGGTTGCTTTGCCTGCCTTCGGCCGGTTCCCGGTCGGGCTTTCGGTCAAGCTGGCGGTCTCTTCAGAGTTCGATCCTTCCATCGGCCGTCGGACTTATCCCATGTCATGTTTTGTCGATATTCCGAAAAATATGGAATTTCCGCATTTGTCGGAAAATCCCTCAATTGCGAATTTGTAGGGCATTTCACCGCGTGATACGGAGAATAAGCGCCATTCTTTCACTATTTTGTCAATTGTTATCCATAATCTTTGGCAATTTGCGCTATTTATCCGTAATTATGCTAGCTTCATCGCAGAACTCCGACCTTATCGGCGTCAACCGAGTCCGAAATGGGAAGAAAGAGCTATGTGGCGATCCTGGCTGAACGGCAGCGCGTTCTCGACATCGTCGCAGAATATCGAGACGGTGCCGACTACGACGAGATGCGCATGGCCTTCGCGGCACGAACCGGGCGACCTATCGCCTACGCCACCCTCAGGCGACGCCTGGACGAACTCGAGGCGACGCATCGTGTGTCGCGGATCGATGCGCGAACGCGCAAACCAAGGTATCGCTCGACAGCCGCACCATCGTCCATCGCCGGCGGCGAGCAATCCGCGCTGCCGGTTCACGAAATTCCACTTTCCGACGAAGCAGCCCGGCTGCGCAAGCTGGTCCGTCTCCCACGAACGCTCCGAAGCCCCGTTGCGTACAGCCAGGAATTCCTGGATCGGTATTTACCAGGAGAGAGCTGGTACCTGACTCGGCTGACGCGCGAACGCCTCGGCGCGCTGGGAACGACCGCGCGTGCGAATCAGCCCGCGGGAACGTACGCGCGGGACATCATCGGTCGACTCATCATCGACCTCTCGTTTGGGTCGAGCCGACTGGAGGGAAACAAGTACTCCAGGATCGATACGGAAGAACTGCTGCGGGACGGCCGCGAAGTGGCAGGCGCGTCTGCCCTGGATAAGCAAATGATCCTGAACCACAAAGCGGCAATCGAATTTCTTGTCGAAAATGCGCAGGACATCGCATTCAACCGATACACCGTCCTGGGGTTGCACGCTCTACTGTCCGAAAACCTCATGGCGAACCCTGACGACGAGGGACGCCTTCGCACCCGCGCTATCGGCATTGGCACCTCGGTGTACTCGCCGACTGAGGTTCCGCAGATCGTCGAAGAACGATTCGACCGAATATTATCCAAGGCAAGCGCCATCCCCGACGCGCTGGAGCAATCGTTCTTCGTGATGGTCCACCTCCCGTACCTGCAGCCATTCATGGACGCCAACAAGCGCGCATCGCGCCTTGCGGCAAACATCTCGTTGATCAAGGCGAACATGTGCCCGCTCTCATTCGTGGACGTACCGGAAGAGCTTTATACGGACGGCACTCTGGCGGTCTATGAGCACACGGACGTCGCTTTGCTTCGCGATGTGTTCGAGTGGGCGTATCAGCGCTCGTGCGAGCAGTTCACCGTGCTCCGTCAGGCGATGGGAGATCCGGACCCAATTCGCCTGGAGTATCGCCTGCAATTGCGGGCCATAGTGACAGAGGTGATCCGGGACGGCGTGTGGCCGGCCGACGAACAGCTCTGGGAATGGGCGAGCCAGAATGGCGTCGTAGAAACCGACCGCCGAGCGTTTGTCGTCGCTGCCAGGGCGGCGCTCGTCGGTGTACGCGCGGACATCCTGGCGCGCTATAGCGTACGGCTCAGCGAGTTCACCGCGTGGGAACAAGCGGTGGCGGACCGTCGCAGGACTGCCAGACACTGATTGGCACCAAGTCTGTGTCCGCAACGCTGTGCCGGCCCACCTCATGCGTCCCTGTTCGGATATCACGCCCACCCCTTTCGTCCTGACGTGCCTCCTCGCGCTCTCGCAGGAAAACTCATCAGGTTCGGCGCGCTCGTTGCCGGCCTCAGTGCCCCACTCGTCGCCGCGTGCGCAGATGGCCCGGCGCCAGCGGGTGCTGCCGCGTCCCCGCAGCCCGTGGTTGGCGCAGTCCGCGACGTGCAGCAACGCGTACCGGTGGATACCGTCGACTCCCTCACCGCGGTGCGTCGAGCGACCGTGATGGATACCACACCCGTGCGCGCCGCGGCCGTGGCTCCGAGCGTGGCCCCACGCGCCTCGGACAGTTTGGCGCTGAAGGACACGACGCGTCGACGACGCGTCGTCGGGTTCATGGGCCCGAAATCGGGCGAGCGTCACTTGGCTTTCCGCGACCTGGGCAGCAACCTGGACTCACTCTGGCCAGTGAAGGGGCCGGTACCGTTGCCGGGCTCCATCCTTCCCGAAAAGCGAATCATCGCGTTCTACGGAAACCCGCTGTCGAAGCGCATGGGCATTCTCGGCGAGTTTGCCTCCGACGACATGCTGCGCAAGCTCGATGCGGAGATCGCCGCGTGGAATAGGATCGATCCTGGGCACCCCGCGCAGCCTGCACTCCACCTGATCGTCCTCGTGGCCGATCCGCACCCGGGCTCGAGCGGGAAATACCGTACGCGTCACGACAGTGCGATGATCGAACGCGTCCATGGCTGGGCGCGGAGCCGGAACGCCCTGCTGTTCCTCGACCTGCAGGTGGGGCAGAGCACGCTGCAGCACGAGCTGCCGTGGGTCGAGAAGTTTCTCATTCGACCCGACGTCCACCTTGGCATCGATCCCGAGTTCTCGATGAAGAGCGGCGGCGTCCCCGGCAAGCGCATTGGAACGTACGACGCGGCCGACATCAACGTCGCGACGCGCTTCCTCGCGGGCCTCGTGGAGAAGCACAAGCTGCCGCCAAAGATCCTCGTTGTGCACCGCTTTACGCCGGGCGGTGTGACGAACGCGAAGAAGATCACGCTCGACCCGCGCGTCCAATTCGTCATGCACATGGATGGCTTTGGCCCGGCGTGGATGAAGCGCGATACCTACTGGCGGGACATCAAGCGAGAGCCAGTGCAGTTCGCCGGGTGGAAGCAGTTCACCAAGGCGAAGAACGACCGGCCGCCGACTCCGCGCGGGGAGATCCTGCGGCTATGGCCGGTGCCGCTGTACATCCAGATACAGTAGCGGCCGCATCGGCGCTGATCTTCGCTGGGGGACAACTATGCGGCCTCTACCCCTCGCTCATCACGCGCCGAACGGCGAGGCGTGCTTTTGACAGACGCGCTTTCGACGTCCCTTCTGCAATGCCCAGCGTTCGGCCGACCTCCGAATGCTTGTAGCCTTCCCAGTCGTGCAGCAACAGCACTCGCCGCTGAATCGGCGAGAGTGTGGCCAGCGCGGCGCGTAGCTCGAGCGACGTGAGGAGCGCGTGCGCGCGCGAGGGCACATGCTCGACGAGACTGAGGGGCGCCGAGCGGTCCCACCGTCGCGCTCGTGCACGCGCCATGTTCAGGCACGTGTTGACCGTGACGCGATACAGCCACGTTCGGAAGGCGGATTGCCCGCGGTACGATACCGGCTTTGCGGTCAGGCGCAGAAAGACTTCCTGCACGCCATCGTCGGCGTCGTCCGGCCCAAGCACTCGGCGCGCGACCGCCGTGACGAATCGCAGGTGTGCCGTGAACAGCCGACCGAGCTCCTCGCGATCGTCGGTGTCGTCGTGTTCGTAGGTCGTGGATGGCAGGGTCACGGGAGTCGCGGTGTGATGGCATGTCGGCGAACACCGTGACGATCGGCGACGCGCCGTGGAGCGGCTAGAACGATGTTGTTCGCCGTCCGCGTTACGCGGCTGCTCAAGATCCCGCAATTCCGTTCTAGAGTCGTGCAGTATGCGCGGCTAACGAGACCAGGTCTCCTTCCGCTGGAGTGGCCATGCCCGCCTCGTTCTCCCTGCTCGCCTGCGCGTTCGGTCTGACCTGCAACGACACCGGGCCCGTGGTGCGATCCAACTTCGTCGACACCTTGCGTCTCGAGGTCGGCTCATCAGAAGTGGACGGTCGCATCTACAAGCCGCACGCGGCGCGGGTTCGCGTACGCGTTGGCGACGACTCGACACTCACCGCCGAGTGGACGAACGAGCTCACGCTCGGCGATTCGGCGGGGAAGCGGGTCATGCGCTGGATCACCAAGGGAACGCAGTACGGTGCCAGCGGCTCGACGACCTGGGAGATCCGGCAGACGTACGACGCGAGGACGATGGCGCCGTACGGTTACGCGTCGAGCACCAGTGCCGGTGCGTTTACGAGGCTGCGCATCGACGGCTTACGCGTGCAGGGCATCAAGCGAACCGCGGCAGACACCACGGTGCGGACCGTGGACATGACCCTCGACCGTTTGGGCTTCATCGCGTCGGCCACAGACCTCGTGCCGGTGGCCGTTGGCCTGAAGAAGAATGCGGTCATGACGGCGCCCGTCTGGGGGCCGGCGATGGCGCGTGCGGAAGTACGAGTCTTCACGGTGCTGGACGAGGTGTCGCTCACGGTAGAGGGAACCGCCGCCAGGGCGTGGAAGGTGCTCGAGCATCGCGAGTCGGACGGCAAGCTCATGGCGACGTGGTACCTCACGAACGACTCGCCGTACATGGTGTACGGCGAGGTGCTGCTGCCGAATGGAAAGACGCAGCGATACACCGAGGTGGAAATCCCGATGCCAGCGCGCCGGTAAGTCGCCTCGTGTCGCAAGAGTGTTCTAGTGGGAACGTGTTCCTCGATTCATGATTTGGCGATGACTCAATACCTCACACGCGCTCGGCCTCGGCCACTCGTACTGGCGTTCCTGACGCTCCTGTCGCTGCCGCTGCCCGCGCAGGACACCAGACGCGCCACCACGCTCGCGCCGCGCCGCACACCCGAGTTGCCACTCAAGTACGTCGGGCCGAAGACGTCGGCGGCAATTACCGCGGCGGACTTGATGACGCGAGTCTACAAGTTCGCCGACGACTCGATGATGGGCCGCGCTGCTGGCACGCCGTGGAACGACGTGGGCACCGCGTACATCGCGGCCGAGTTCAAGCGACTCGGGCTGGTGCCAGCAGGCGACAGCGGCACATGGTTTCAGCACCCGTTGGCGCGGCGGGAGGTAACGTCTGGATCTTCGCTCCGCATCGGCGACCGAGTACTCCAGCCGTGGACGGACTTTGCGCCGCGTGACCAGGGCGCGGGCGGACGCGAGTTCGACGGCGCCGCGACGATCTTCGGGGGCGTCGTGGGCGAGCCTGCCACGTATGCGGCGGCGTCCGACGTCGCCGGCAAGGTCGTGGTGATGCGGCTTCCGGATGCCATGAAGGCGAATCCCGCGACCCTCACCGTGAATCGTCCGGCATTGACGCAACGATTTGCGACGGCCGCCGCCATCGTCGTCTCGCTGCCGCCAGGCATGACCACCGAGGCACTCCGGAACGATGGGATTGGCGTGCGCACCACCACCAGCGTCGCCGCGACAGCCGTTCCGTCATTCGCGTACCTCACCCCTGCCGACGTAAGCGCATTGCTCGCCGCCAACGTGGACTCGGTTCAGACCGGGCACGCCGGCATCGCACTTGGCGGACGTATCGGCTTTACGACGACGACCGCATCGGGACGGAATGTCGTGGCGATCCTACCGGGCTCCGATCCCGCACTGCGCAACCAGTACGTCGCAATCGGTGCGCACAACGATCACGTGGGCTTCTCGAATCGGCCGGTCGATCACGACTCGATCAAGGCGCTGATGATGCATGCCGCGCCACAAGGCGCGGACAGTCCGCCGCCGAATCCGAGCGCGGAACAATGGACCGCCATCCGGTCGTCGCTCGACTCGTTGCGCCGACTCCATCCCGCACGGATCGACTCGATCTTCAACGGCGCTGACGACGACGCCTCTGGATCGATGACGCTGCTGGAAGTCGCCGAGGCCCTCGCGAGCCAGAAGGTTCGTCCGAAGCGATCCATCGTGTTCGTGTCCCATGTCGCCGAGGAGATGGGGTTGTTCGGCTCGCAGTTCTTCACGGACAATCCGACTATTCCGCGCGATTCCATCGTCGCGCAGCTTAACATCGACATGGTCGGGCGTGGAGGGGCCAACGACGTGACGGGCGAGGGGCCGAGCACCCAGCTACTGAAGGGCGGGCCCGGATACCTCCAGTTGATCGGGAGTCGCCGGCTTTCGACGGAGCTGGGCGACATCGTGGAATCCGTCAACACGTCGAAGCGTCTCGGGCTTCGCTTCGACTACGCGCTCGATGCGAACGGGCATCCGCAGAACATCTATTGCCGCAGCGATCACTACGAGTATGCGCGGTACGGCATTCCCGTCACCTTCTTCACCACGGGAGGTCATGCCGACTATCACCAGGTGACCGACGAGCCGCAGTATCTCGACTACCGGAACATGGCCAAGGTCGCGACGCTCATCATGGAGACTGCGCGCTCGGTGGCGGTTCTCGGACATCGCGTCGTCGTGGACAAGCCAAAGCCGGACCCGCGAGGCACATGTCGCCAATAGGATGCCGGCTCGTCCTCCTGCTCGCGGCGTTCGCCGTTCCTGCGGGGGGCCAGTCACCGCGCGGCGACGCACCAGCCACACGCGCGGCACTGCACGCGGGAGCGCTCGTCGTCACGAATGTCTCCATGGTGCCCATGACGTCGGAGCGGGTGATCGCGGACGCCGCCCTGGTCGTTCGCAACGGGCGCATCGAGTGGATTGGCCCGCGAGGCGAACTGAAGGTCCCGGCCAGCGCGCAGGTGATGGACGGGCGAGGCGGCTACTTGCTGCCCGGACTCGCCGACATGCACACCCACCTGTTCTCCGACGGCGACGAGGTCGCGGACTCGGCGGGGCCATCCGAGCTGGCGGTCATGCTCGCGAACGGCGTTACTGTTGCGCGCCTCATGATCGGAACGCCCGAGCAGCTCGTGCTGCGGCGCGACGTCACCGCGGGACGCGTTGCCGGCCCACAGCTCTGGGTCGCGAGTCCCCAGTTCACGGGGCGTCCATCCGAAAACGCGCTCGTGGTGACGACGGCCGAGCAGGCACGCGCGGCCGTGCGCACGGTGGCGGCGGAGGGGTATGACTTCGTCAAGCTGACGCTCCATATCAGCAGCGCGGTTTACGAGGCGGTCATCGACGAAGCGAAGCAGCGCGGTATTCGCGTCGTGGGCCACGTCGAGCCGGAGATCGGCGTCGAGCGTGCGCTGGCCGCGGGACAGCAACTCGAGCATCTCGATGCCTATCTCGAAGCGGTGCTCGCCGATTCATCGCCCACGAAGCGCTCGCTGACGCAAGGGGGCGTGTTCGCGATGGCCAACTGGCGGAGTCTCGACTACGTCGACGACCGCAAGATCGCACGCATCGCCGGCGCCACTGCGCGTGCCGGCGTCTTCGTGGGCCCAACGCAGAACGTGTTCAACACGGCATTCGCCATCGGGGAAAGCGACGCGGTCATCCGCGCGCGTCCGGATTACCCGCTGTGGCCGGCGAAGCTGCGCGACGGGTATCATCGCGCGCATGCGCGGTACTGGGCGCCCGCCAACGACACGATCAGGACCGCCGCGCGCCGCCAGAAATACGTTGACATTCGCAACCGGCTCGTGAAGGCCATTCAGGATTCCGGCGGCAAGATCCTCGCGGGCTCGGACACACCCGAGTGGTTCCACGCGTACGGCTTCGGGCTGCACCGCGAGTTGCAGGCACTCGTCGCCGCAGGCCTCACGCCGTATCAGGCCATCGTCTCCGCCACGCGCGCGCCCGCCGAGTATCTCGGCGCGACCGCGGATTGGGGTACGCTCGAGGTGGGCAAGCGCGCCGACTTCATCTTGCTGTCCGGAAATCCGCTCGCCGACGTGCGGAACACCGAACGTATCGAAGCCGTGGGCGCCGGTGGCATGTGGCACAACCGCGCGCAGCTCGATACGATGATCTCGCGAGCGCAACTGGTTATTACCGCTGGCGGTCCGTCTACGGTTCGTTGACCGCAGCCCTCTAACAGCCGTTCACCGCAGCCCTCTAACACGCGCTTGTTTGCAGCACTCTAACACGCGCTTATTGGAGCCCTCTAACATCCGTTGACCGCAGAGGACGCAGAGGAGCAGAGGTACGCAGAGGAACTGCAACAGCAGAGTCTCCTCTCTTTCAGTTCCAGTGGCGACTCGCCGCGGAAGCCTTCTTTCCTTCATCATCCATAGAGCATCCTGTGGTTCCGCATCCATAGAGCATCCTGTGGTTCCGCAGTCCTCTGCGTTCCTCTGCTCCTCTGCGGTGAACGAATGCACCTCAATCTTTAGCTGCCGCATGACGGTTCGTCCCGCCATTCGCACGGCTCACCGCGCATTGCGCACGCACCGCTCACGCTGACTCGGACCACGCTGCACTCCCTCCCATAGTTGCGCCTCGCGGAAAGCTGGCGGCGTTCACGGGAGGAATCAGCGGCGATGAACCACAATCGCGCAGGCATCAGTCACATCCACGGTGCGCTCGGCCCCATGGAGTGCATTGCGGCGGAGTACCGGTCGCATCGATTCACGCCGCACTTCCACGACACGTACGTCGTCGGCGTGGTGACCGCAGGAGCGGCGCGCACGCGATACTGCGGAGAGACCGCGGTGCTTCGCCCGGGGTCGGTCTTCGTGATCGAGCCAGGCGAGGTGCATGACGGCCAGCCCGTCGGCGACGACGGCTACCGGTATCGCGCCTTCTACCCGTCGATCGCGGAGATGCGCGCGGCCGCTGTCGACGGCGCGAGCCCGCCCCACTTCGCGCAACTGCAGTACGAGAACCCCGAGCTCGCCGCCCAAGCGCTGTCGGTGCGCGAGGAGGAATCCGGCGCCGGCGACGGCTCTACCAGCGTGACGCGCCTGCTCCGGGATCTCGTGTGCCTCTACGGAGACGCCGCGCCGAGCCACGAGCTTCGCGAGCGCAGGGCCGTGCGTCTGGTCCGCGCACACGTGGATGCGTTCTACGCCACGCGCGTCGCACTCTCCACGCTCTCGGCCATCAGCGGCATGAGCACCTTTCACTTGATCCGGGTGTTCCGGCAAGAGGTCGGCCTGCCGCCCGGGATGTACCTCCAACTCGTGCGCATTCAGCGCGCGAGCGAGATGCTCCGCGCTGGCCTGGGCATTTCACAGGTGGCGTACGCGGCAGGTTTCAGCGACCAGAGCCACCTGACACGCCGGTTCCGGCGAATCATGGGCGTGACGCCCGCCGTCTACGCGCGTGTCACGCACGCGAGGACCGCGCCGGGTTTCGACAGCGCCCGCGTCGCATCACTGCCGGACGACCGTCGCGTCGCGTAAGCCGCGCGACGGTCAGATGCCGAAGCGAACCTTGACGCGCTCGCGATAGGTGCGCGACAGGCGCAGCCGGCGGCCGCCGTCGAGGATCAAGATTGCATCACCGCCGAACCACGGCTCCAGTTCGCGGACGCGGCTCATGTTCACGATCATCGAGCGATGCACGCGCGCGAAGCGCTCCGGATCCAGTGTCGTCTCCAACGACTGCAAGGTGTCACGCAGGAGGTGCACCTGGCCGCCCGCGTGGATGCGCAACTGATTGCCGTCGGCCTCGATCCAGTCCACGTCGCCAACCGGAAGCAGGAGCGTGCGCTCGCCGTTGCGAATGCGAATGCGCGCCGGATACCGCACGGCGGACTCGATTGAGTCGGCCGTCGCTGCCGACTCCTGGAGCGCGTGCGCCAGCAGCTTCTGGAGACGACGTCCTGCGTCCGCAGCCTGCTCGTTCTCGAGCATGGCGCGCACATGCGCGACCGTCGCGCGAAACTTGTTCGGGACGACCGGCTTGACCACGTAGTCCACCGCATGGACCTCGAACGCGCGCAGCGCGTGCTCGCTGTACGCCGTGACGAACACGATGAGGGGCGCGTCGTCGCCGTCCATGGCGCGCGCCACCGCGAAGCCATCCATCCCGGGCATCTGCACATCGAGAAAGACGACGTCGATGTCATGCGCACGGATGTGCTCCAGCGCGTGAGCGCCGTTCGCGGCCTCGCCGACGACGGACACACCTGGCTCCTCGTCCAGCAGTCGTCGCACGCGCCGCCGCGCCATTGCCTCATCGTCCACGATCAGGACGCGCATCTACGCCGAGACCATTGCGTCAGACTCCAGGGGTGTGTCGTGTGGGCGGCGGCGCGCGTGCTCCGTGTCCACTTCAGCCGCCTCCAGTGCGACGAGGTCGGTGAACACGATGATCTCGCCCGGCGCGCCGACCTCGAGCTCCGCGTGCCCGAGCGCGATGTCCTGCAGCTCGATGCGACGCGATACGGCGAGCGTGGCGTCCTCCGAGAGCAACTGTCCACTATCGAGAAGCGACAACTGGATCGCCATCCGTTGCCGGAGATACCGAATGCCATCGATGCGCAGCTCCACGTGATCCGATGCCGAGAGACCATCGCACATGCCCTGCACGACGCGACGCAGGACACCGTTGGGCACGCGAACCGCAGAGAGTTGCTCGGTGAGGGTGACGTCCACGCGCGGGCCGTCGATGCCGATGCGCGCGCGCAGCCGCTGCGCGGTGCCGATCTGCCGCACCTCGGCGTCGAGCGGAATCAGCGTGTGTCGTGACAGGTCGAGCTGCGAGCGCAGCAACTCCGACAACTCGTACAGCGTCTCCTCCGCGCTCTCCACCGAGATCATCACTTGACGCTCGGCGACCTCCAGCGCGCGGAGCACGAGCCCCGGTTGCAACTCCAGCGTCGCGGCTCGCCAGCGCGCTCGCTCGATGGCAGCGCGCAGCCGAGCGGTGACGATGCCGCGCTGCTGAAACCACCGCGCAAAGACATCCGCCTGCGTCCAGCCGACGAGCGCCAGCCAGGCCAGCATGCCCAGCACACGCTGCGCTGCGTTGACGGACGCCAGGATTGGACGATCGCCATGCAGTCCCGTGGCCGTGACGATCACGCCTTCGATGAGCGTCGCTGCGGCAGCGAGAACGACGTGCAGCGCGATGTTGCGCCGAAGATGCGCTCCACGCACGGGGAAACGCTCGCCCAGGTAGAGCGCGCAGGGGGCGAGGAGCATCCACGCGCCACCCGCAACGACGTCGGGTCCGGACAGCTCATACGTGGCGGTGCGGCCAAGCGTATAGAAGAGGCCGGAGATCTGCGCCGACCACGCGAAGGGAACCACGGCGCAGATGGCCCATACGATCGGGAGTCGCGCGGTGATGCTGATGGGCTTCACGTCACGGCCGGACTCCGCGTCATCCGTGCCTCTGTCGCCAGCCGTGGCGAGAAGGCCGGCGTCGTCCTCGGCATCGCCGATTGGCGACACCAGAGGGACGAGGATGCGCGTGACCGCGCCACCAGTCGGCCGCAGCTCGAGCTCGAGACTGCAGCCGTGTTCTCCGTACAGCGTTTCGATGCGCTCTCGGGTGTTGCGCAATCCAATGCCGAACCCGCGCGCCGACGGCGTGGAATACGCGGCGCCGTTGTCCTCGACTTCGATGAGCAGCCGATCGCCGCGCGCTGACGCCGCGATGCGGACGACACCGGCTTCATCGGCGCGTTCGAGGCCGTGCTGGATGGCGTTCTCCACCACCGGCTGGAGCATTAGCGGGGGCACGCGCACATCAAGCACGTCATCCGATACGACGCGCTCCACGACGATGGCGCCCATGAAGCGGGCGCGCTGGAGCTCCAGGTAGGCGTCGAGCGTCGCCAGCTCTTCACGCAGCGGAATCTCCTTCCGGCCAGCAGATTCGAGTGCGGAGGCCAGCAGCCGGCGCAGCGACGCGATCATGCTCGCCGCCGCCACCGGCGCGATGTGCGCCATCTCGGCGATGGCGTTGAGGCAGTTGAAGAGGAAATGCGGCCGCAACTGCCGCTCGAGATACAGCAACCGCGCCCGGACCAACTGTTGCTCGAGCATCAGCGCCCGCCGTTCGCGCAACACCAGCCCGATGTGCCGATCCCAGGCGTGCTGCAGCACGACGACCGCGACGTACTGGATCACGCTCAGGTCGACGGTGAGGAATACGCGAACCCAGTAGGAGCCGACCCTGGGGAGAATGAGCGCGCGCAGCCCCCACATCACCGCTGCGGTGGCGAGCACCATGACGACGCATGGCACAAGGTGCACGAGCGTACGAACCCACCACGCGTACGGCAGCGCGCGGATTCGTCGCGCCACGCCACCCAGCACCGGCGTGAACGCGAGCCACATCCACGCGGCGCCGAGCGTGGGGATGAGCGCGCTCGACCAGGTCGCAGTGCTGCCGGGTCCAACCTTCGTCAGCAGGCCATACGCCAGGCCGAACGTTGTCCAGGCGCAGGCGATGAGCGCCCAGCGCAGCGGAATCCTCCGCTCAGTCATTCGCGCTCATCGCATCGGCATCGCTCATGATCGTGTGCAACCTTTCGCGGCGCAGCGTGCACCGCAAGCGCATCGAGCAGGCGAAGGTCACGGTGTTGGCGGCGTGCAGCTAGAACGAAGTTGCGCGCTCAGGCTCGGCGCGAGAGGAAAAGGGCTCTTCGGACTCTGTTGTGGGTCGCGTCGAGATGTGAAGTGATGCGAGTGGCGCGATGTTCTTGAACGACCAAGGGCGCGGACGTGTTGGCGGACACTAGCCGATTCACTCCGTGCGCCTTCGTCCGTCCCATGCGCATCACCAACGACCTCTCGTGGACGCTGCCGGTCTGATCGAGAGGCGCCGTTCGTCGGGTCGGCGTTCAGTCGGCTCAGATCGGCCTGTTGTCGTCGTTCCCAGGACACGACGGGGTCAGAGTAAAATCGCCTTATGTGAGATTTACTCTGACCCCCATCTCACGCGCGGTCATCCGTTGAGACGCCAGACGCAGGTCCTGCGACGTTCTGCGTGCGCAGTATCAGCGTACTCAGCGTTCGCCGTCTGGGCTTGCTATGGTTTTGCGCTCGTAGTCTCGATGCGCGTCGCATGAGCTGACGGATGGTGTGCGTTCCCGGAATTCCGCGAAGCTGAAGTTCACCCTGAGGCAGGCGGAAGGTTCGGGACGATAAGAGTGGGTCTCGCGCGAAGTGATGCGGTGTCGTAGTCTCGCTCGCCTTGGCGGCGCGGTGCCAAGTGTCCTTCCACGGAGACGACAATGAGCTCGCTCGACAAGGCCGTCCAGACGCAGATCGACAACATCCAGAAGAAGACCGGAAAGTCGCTCGCCCAGCTGGCGGCGCTCATCGCGACGAGCGGACTCACGAAGCACGGCGAGCTCCGCGACATGCTGATGACGACGCTCGGACTCGGGTACGGCGATGCGAACGCGCTCGTGCACGTCGTGCTCAAGACGGACGGCGCCAGCGCGGCCGCCGGCAAGTCCACCGATACCGTGCTCGACGAGATTTATGCCGGTCCAAAGGCAGGCATGCGGCCCATCCACGAGGCGCTGATGGAGCAGATCAATGCGTTTGGCGACTTCGAGATCGCGCCCAAGCGCGGGTACGTGAGCCTGCGGCGCAAGAAGCAGTTCGCGATGATCGGTCCGAAGACCAACACACGCTTCGAGGTGGGGCTCAACGCGAAGGACCTCAAGGGCAATGCGCGTCTCAAAGAGCAGCCCAAGGGCGGCATGTGCAACTATATCGTGAGCGTGGCCGACGCCGGCGAGGTGGACGCAACGCTCATCGGATGGATCAAGTCGGCGTTCGACGCGGCAGGCTGATCACCGTAGCAGGATCGTTCAAGGCAAGCGCGGGCGAACGCGCTAGCCATGGTCGGAGCGTGCGTCATTCGTGTCCCGCATCCGGCCTCCGCCATGTCCTCCCTCGCCCTCCTGTTCGGCGCCGTCATCGTCGCGTCCGCGCCCTTCACACCATCGCACTCGCCAGCGGATTCAGGGGCGGCGCGACGGGCGCCCGTAGAAACGTTCAGCGGGAGAAGCGGTCAAATCAGCCCGCGTCCCCCGCGACTCGACGAGATCAACCTGCGCCTCGACGCAGTGCTGGACGAGCCGCAATGGGACAAGGCGGCGCTGCTCACGGGCTTTTCGCAGTTCTTCCCGCGCGACGGCATCCCCGCCGAAGACTCCACGCAGGTGCTGGTCTGGTATTCCGCGACGGCCATCCACTTCGGCGTGCGCGCCTTCGAGCCACACGCGGCCGTGCAGGCGACGCTGGCCAATCGCGACAGGATCTTCAGCGACGACCGCATCGAGCTGCTGCTCGGAACGTTTCGCGACGGACGGCAAGCCGTCGTACTCGGCGTGAATCCACTGGGCATCCAGATGGATGGCACGCTCGTGGAGAGCAACCAGGCGCGGATGGGAGGCTCGGGCAGCGGGACGTCAAGTCGCGACTTCCCCGACCTGAATCCGGATTTCGTCTTCGAGTCGAAGGGCCGCCTCACGGAGTTCGGGTATGAGGTGGAGATCCGCGTTCCCTTCAAGAGCCTCAAGTATTCCTCGGCAAATCCGCAGACGTGGGGGTTCAACGTCGTGCGCGTCGTGCAGCACTCCGGTCGCGAGGACAGCTGGGCGCCGGCCACGCGCGCGACCGCGTCGTTCCTGGCGCAATCCGGAACACTCGAGGCGATGACGGACCTGCGTCGCGGCATTGTGCTCGACGTCACGCCGGAGGTGACCGCACGCGTAACGGGAGCGCCAGCACCGTTGGGTGGCCGGTGGGGATACGACTCGCAGCGCGCGAAGGTCGGCGGCACGCTACGGTGGGGCGTGACGAACAACTGGACGATGAACGGCACCGTGAATCCGGACTTCTCGCAGATCGAATCCGACGCCTCGCAGGTGCAGTTCGATCCGCGCCAAGCCGTGTTCTACGCGGAGAAGCGTCCCTTCTTTCTCGACGGCACGGAGTACTTCTCCACGCCGAAGTCACTCGTGTACACCAAGCGTATCGTGCAGCCGGTGGTGGCGACAAAACTCACCGGCAAGCGCGGCCGCATGAACCTCGGTTTTCTCGCGGCCGTCGATGACACGAGCGGCTCGCTGAGCGGACGCGAGAATCCGTTCTATGCCATGGCCCGCGTGCAGCGCGACCTGGGACGCAACTCGCGCGTCGCCATGACGCTCACGGATCGAGAAGAGGGTTCGCGATTCAATCGCGTGGCGTCCGTCGATGCGCGTCACGTGTTCGGCTCCATCTACAGCGCCAGCGCCCAGTACGCGCAGGCCAGCACTCGGCTCACAGACGGAGGCACCGTGTCGAACGCGCCGTTGTGGAACGCGGTGCTCAGCCGCAACGGACGCAAACTCGCGATGCGATGGGTCATCGACGCGGTGGACGAACGATTCCGCACGCAGAGCGGCTTCATCGGGCGCGGCGGCATCACGACGGCGGTCATGGACCAGCGCTACACACACTACCTCGCGCCCGGCGGGTTCCTCGAGTCCATCTCGTTCAATCCGCTCTACATGTCCACCTGGCGCTTCAGCAGCTTCGTCCATCAGGGCGACGCCATCGAGAAGAAGCTGCACAACCGCGTTGCCGTCACCGCCCGAGGCGGATGGTCCGCCGATGTGACGCACATGACGGAAACCTTCGGCTTCGATCCCGCGCTGTATGCGAGGTATCGCGTGCTGCGCGGGCAGGGCGACACCCTCGCGTTCGTGGGTACGCCGCGCATCGGTAACCGCGACATCGCGCTCTCGATGAACACCCCGCGATGGAAGCACGTCTCGGCTGGCGCCTACTACTTGTGGGGAGACGACGAGAACTTCTACGAGTGGGCGCCGGCGCGCATTCTCTTCGCGAACTTCCACGTGGAAGCGCGGCCCACCGAGCGCCTGCGTGCAGAGCTCCAGTATCAACGACAGAGCTTCGTGCGAGAGACGGACGGCAGCAGCGTCGGCGAAATTCGCATCCCGCGCATGCGCGTCGAGTACCAGCTCGCCCGCCCGTTGTTCGTGCGCCTCGTCGGGGAGTACGCGAGCAACGTGCAGGACGCGCTGCGCGATGATGGACGGACCAACTTGCCGCTCCTCATCAATGGGCGCCCGAGTCCTGCGCAGCGAGATGCGTCATTTCGCGGCGACGCGCTGCTCTCCTATCGCCCGGTTCCGGGCACGCTGTTCTTCCTTGGCTACGGCGCCGGCTTCGCGGATACGCGCGAGCGGCCGGAGCAATTCAACTTTCCCGGCGCGCTCGGCCTTCGCGGATTCACACCGCAGAACAATGTGTTCTACGTGAAGGCGTCTTATCTGTATCGCCAGTAGAACGCTGATCCCTATGCGACTCCGAATGGGACGCCGAGTTTACGGCTCACCGCGTGATGCCGTCGTGCAACGGCGGCGCGCACTCCTCGCGCTGTGCCTCGGCCTCTGCGCATGCGTCGCCGCGCGCCCGCTAAGAGCGCAGGCCAACGTCGCGGTGCGATCGGCCGCCGACTCGTTCGCCGCGCTGGCGCGCGACCAGACGCCGGGCGCTGGCTGGCCTGATCTTTCCGACGCGACCAGGCAGTTGAGCGCACGCCGGCTCGATCGCATTGGCGCTGAGCTCGCCCTCGTTCGGAGGGCCGAGCTGTCGGAGGCAACCGACATCCTGCTGTACGACAACCTCGTCGAGGTCGTCGAGGCGCGGCGCGCCACTCGCGTCTGTCGCAGCCACCTCTGGGCGGGCACGACAACGTTTGGCGGGTGGCACGTCACCGCGTCGAACGCGGCGCGCGTACAGCCGGTCGGCACGGAAGCACTGCGCACCACCGCGCTGGCAGCGTTTCGACGCTTACCCGACGTGATGCAGGTCGAGCGCTCCATGCTGCAACGCGGCCTCGATTCGGGATACACCGCGTCGCGCGACGTCATTGCGGCGGTCATTCGACAACTTGGCGATCTTCTTCCGGCCGATGTCGCGGCGTCCCCACTCTTTGCCCCGGCGCAGCGCGACTCCGAGCCGGACTTTCGGCGGCGATGGACCATGCTCGTGGCGGATACGATCTATCCTGCCGCGCGGGCGTACCGCGCGTTCCTCGAGCAGGAGTACCTGCCGCGCGCGCGCGCCGAAGGCTCGATGTCGCGACAGAAGGACGGTGTTGCGTGCTACGCCGCCAGCCTTCGCGCGCAGACATCCGTGCGCGTGAACGTCGATTCGCTCGTGCGCGATGCCCGCCAGCAATACGAGGTCATGGCCGCGGAGCTCGCGCCGCTCGCCCTTCAGCTCACTGGCGAGCGAGACCTCGGGCGCGCCATCGTGCTGCTGCGCTCGGACCAACGGTTCACATTTCCCGTTCGCGATTCCGTATTGCCTGCGTACCGCGCCATGACGGCGCTGGCGTCGAGCCGCATCGCGCGCGTCGTGGCTGGCTTCTCGCCGGAGTCAATCGCCGTCACGCCATATCCCGCGTTCCAGGAGAACGCCGGATTGCCGCCGCAGTATCTCCGTGCGTCGGCCGACGGGTCGCGGCCGGCGCAGTTCCTCGTCAATCTCGCGCGTACCGAGCGCATGTCCGTGGCGAATGCCGTCGCGCACGAGGCGTATCCGGGACACCATCTGCAACGCATTGCGGAGTCGCGGGCCAATGTGACGCATCCGGCGCTGCGCACGCTGTTCATCGGCGGTTTTACCGAAGGTTGGGGCATCTACGCCGAGAAGCTCGCCGATGAGATGGGGCTCTACGTCACGCCGCTCGATCGCGCGGGGTACCTCGTCCATCTCATCGATGTCGCGATGGGCAACTACCTTGACGTCGCGTATCACACTAAGGGTTGGACGCGGCAGCACCTCGTGGACAGCATGATGGTGCTCGGCGGACGACCGAGGGTGATGGCCGAGGCATATGCCGACCGGCACGCCGCGACGCCGGGGCAGCTCGCCACGTACTACGTCGGGTATCGCGCCATTCTCAGTGCGCGCGTACACGCGGAGCAGCGACTCGGCGCGAAGTTCTCGTCGCCCGAGTTCCATCGCGAAGTGTTGCGCGACGGGACCATCACGCTGGCGTCCATGCGGCAGAAGCTCGAGCGCTGGGTCGCGGCGCAGTTGCCGTAGCGGGCGTCTGTACGCGACGCGGAGCCGCCGGCCCGAGGGGTGGTGGACGTCCGGGCACCAGCACAAGTTCGTGAGGAGTTCATGCACACGCCGACCGTGGGCGCGTCGCGGACTGCCAATGACCTCACGTCCTCGACTGTCGACCCCATCGCCATGACACAGCCCCGTCACTCGACTTCATCACGCCTCGCGGTCGCGACATTGCCCGGCCGCGCCCTGCTCGCGCTCGTGTGCCTCTGCGTTGCGGCGACACCCACCGCCGCACAGACGACGCCAGGTGAGCGGGCCATTCGCGCGCTCTATGTGACGGGCGGTGGCTTCCATGACTTCACCGCGCAGAAGCAAATCGTGCCGCCGGGCATCGCGGCGCGCACAAACATCGTCTGGACCATCGACCACACGGCCGACACGTCGACGAAGATGTTGATCTCGCGACACCAGACCACGACGTGGGCCGACTCGTTCGACGTGGTGGTCTACAATATGTCGTTCTCGTTCGTGATCGACCCGCAGTGGATCGAGCGCATCGCGCACGCCCATCGCGACAAGGGCGTGGCCGCCGTCATCCTCCACGGCGCCACGCACAGCTATCGCCGCTCCACCACCGACGCGTGGCGCGAGCTCATGGGCGCCGCCAGCATGCGACACGATACGCAGCGGGAGTTCCGGCTCGAGCGGCTGATCGCCGACAACCCGATCGTGAAGGGACTCCCCAAGGGCTGGGGTCCGGGGAGCGACGAGCTGTACAACATCGACAAGACGTGGCCGAGCACCACGCCGCTGGTGCAGGCGTGGAGCACCGAGGGCGAGAAGCACCACCCGGTGGCCTGGACGAATACCCATGGCAAGGCGCGGGTCTTCGTCACGACCATGGGTCACACCAACCGGACCATGTCCGATCCGGTCTACCTCGATCTCGTGACACGCGGCCTGCTGTGGACGGTGGGCAAGCTGGCCGCGGACGGCAGTCCGGTCGCCGGCTTCGGGCCGCGTCCGACGGCGCCCTGAGCCTCTAGTCCACACGGGTTCCTCTCGCGAGCGCCTGCGACACGGCAAAGCTGAAACCTGGGCGATCTGTTCAACGTCTTTGTGCTACAAAGTACTTGACGTCAACGGCCTGGGGTCAGAGTAAGAAGACTTACTCTGACCCCAACTCTACCCGGCATGCAACTCGACATCCGCGGCATCTCCAAGTCCTACCCCAACGGCGTGCAGGCGCTCAAGGACGTGAGCCTCACCATCCCCGCTGGGATGTACGGGCTGCTCGGACCGAACGGCGCCGGCAAGTCGACGCTGATGCGCATACTCGCAACGCTCCAGGAACCAGACAGCGGTTCCATTCACCTCGGCGGCCTCGACGTCGTGCGGCAGAAGGACGACGTGCGCAGGACGCTCGGCTACCTGCCGCAGGAGTTCGGCGTCTACCCGAAGGTGAGCGCAGAGGATCTGCTCGATCACTTCGCCCTGCTCAAGGGCGTGGCCGAGCGGCGCGCGAGGAAAGAGGTGGTGGAGGCGCTGCTCCGTCGCACGAACCTCTGGGAGGTGCGCACGCAAAAGCTCGGCGGATACTCGGGCGGCATGCGACAGCGCTTTGGTGTGGCTGTCGCACTGCTCGGCAATCCAACGCTGATGATCGTCGACGAACCCACGGCAGGCCTCGACCCCGCGGAGCGCGTGCGCTTCCTGAACTTGCTCGCCGAGCTTGGCGAGAACAGCGTCGTGCTGCTGTCCACGCACATTGTCGAAGACGTGAGCGAGCTGTGCACCCGGATGGCGATCATCGATCGCGGGGAGATCCTGCTCGAAGCCGAGCCGCTCCGCGCGGTTGCTGAGTTGCGTGGCCGCATCTGGCGACGAGTGATCTCGAAGCAGGAACTCCCCGCGCTGGAGCAAGAACATGCAGTGATCTCGACCAAGCTGCTTGCCGGCCGCACCGTGGTGCACGTGCACAGCGACACGTCACCAGGCCCAGGCTTCGATGCCGCTGAGCCCGACCTCGAGGACGTCTACTTCAGCACGATGGCTGGACACATCGGCCGGAGGCGGGAGCCGGTCGCTTCGTGAAGCTCTGGGGAATCCTTCGCTTCGAGCTCGCCTATCAGGGACGCCGTCCGCAGACCTGGGCATTCATGGTGGCGCCAGCGATTGCCGCATTCCTCTTTACGCGCGACGGTGCGCTCGCTGATGCGCTGCGCGACGACTGGTTCATCAACTCGCCATCCGCCATCGCGGGTGCGACGCTCGTGAGCTGTCTGCTGTGGCTCCTCATCGCGCCATCCATTGCCGGCGACGCCGCGGCGCGCGACGTGGAGACGCGGATGGACCCGCTCGCGTACACCGCGCCCGTGAGCCGATTCGAATACCTCGGCGGACGCTTCCTCGCCGCGCTCGCGCTCAATGCGCTGATCCTGCTCGGCACACTGCTGGCCTGCTTGCTCGCCGTGTATGTGCCCGGCATCCCGGGTTCGGCGATTGGTCCGTTCCGACCCGCTGCGTATCTCACGGCGTACGGCTACATCGCGCTGCCGAGTGCCTTCTTCGCCACGGCGATCCAGTTCACCTTCGCCGCACTCAGCCGCCGGTCGCGGGCCGCATACCTCGGCAGCATGCTGCTCTTTTTCTTTGCCTACGTCGTGGGCACCGTCGTGTACTGGCTGGTGGGCCGACCGGAGCTGGCGAGGATGATCGATCCGATCGGCGTGATCACCATCACGGAGGTGTTGCCCAACTGGACGCCGCTGGAAAAGCGCACGCGTCTGCTCGAGTTGGACGGACCGCTGCTCTGGAACCGCGTCATCTGGTTTGGCATCGCACTCGGCGCGCTCGCCTTCACGCACCAGCGCTTTCGCTTTGCGCATCACGTCGCGAGTGGCTGGTGGAGTCGCAGCAGTCGCCGCTTCCAATCAAGGCGCGTGACCAATGACGACGCTGCGACTGCCACCGCCTCGATTGCTGTCCCGCAGGTCACGCGCACGTACGGCATCACGACCCGTGTGCGCCAGACGCTCGCGATTGCGCGCGCTGCATTCACGAGCGTCGCAAAGAGCTGGGGTGGACTCGCGCTGCTCGGGTTCATCCCAGTCTTCTCGTTCCTGATCGTGCCGCTGAAGATGGAGCAGCTCGACGTCCCGCTCCTCCCGCGGACGGCGCGCATCATCGCCGAGTTGACCGCGCCCGTCACGGGCCTGCTGACCCCGTGGGTGATCATCCCGCTGCTCATCCTCTTCTTCGCTGGTGAGCTGGTCTGGCGCGAACGCGAGGCAGGGATGAGCGAGACCATCGACGCGACGCCCGTGCCGGAGTGGGTCCTCTTTCTCGGGAAGTATCTGGGGCTCGGCTTCGTGTTCGTCGCGTTCGTGTCGCTCATGACCATGGCCGGTATCCTCATCCAGGCGACGAGGGGCCATCACGACTTCCAGATTGGTGTCTACCTGAAGGTGATGTACGGTCTTCAGCTCACGGAGTACCTCCTGTTCGCCGTGCTCGCACTCACGGTGCACGTGTTGGTGGATCAGAAGCACGTCGGCCACCTGGTGTCACTCGTGCTGTACGCGGTGCTCGTCTTCGCGCCCATGCTCGGCATCGAGCACAACCTGATCATCTTCGGCGCGAGTCCGGCATGGTGGTACACGGAGATGCGCGGGTTCGGTGGCTCCATCGCGCCGTGGGTGTGGTTCAAGCTCTACTGGGCGGCGTGGGCGCTGCTGCTCGCCGTATCGACACGGCTGTTGTGGGTGCGGGGGCGCGAGGGCGGCGTGCGCGCGCGGCTCGAGTTGGCGCGTCGTCGCTTTACGGGGTCGACGCTCAGCATTGCCGCTGCGGCGGTCGCGCTCATCCTCACGCTGGGAGGGTTCGTCTACTACAACACCAATGTGCTGAACCACTACAGCAGCGCCTCCGAGACGACGGAACGCCGCGTGGAGTATGAGCGACGCTACAGAAAGTACGAGACGATGACGCAACCGCAGCGCACGGCGGTCGAGCTGCGCGTGGAGCTGTACCCGGAGCGTGGGGCAGCGAGCATCCGCGGCACGTATCGTCTGGTGAACACGAGCGCAATGCCGATCGACTCGATCCACCTGACGACCGTGTCGCAACTCGCGACCGGTGAGATCGCCTTCGATCGAAACGCAACGCGCGTGCTGAACGACGAGCAGCTCGGCTACCGGATCTACGCGCTGGAGACGCCGCTCCTGCCAGGCGACTCACTGCGACTGAGCTTCGACGCGCGCTTCGAGCCCCGGGGCTTCCGCAACTCGCGCGTGTCCACCGCCGTCACGGAGAACGCCTCGCGCATTGCACTCGACCAGCTTCCCGTCATTGGCTATCAGCGGCAACGCGAGATCACGAGCGCCCGCGACCGGCGAGCGAACGCACTCGCGCCGCGTCCGCTCATCCTGCCGTCGCTCTACGACACCGCAGCGCGCAACGTCGCGGTCGAGAGCGGTGGCAACATGCTCGAGATGGTCGTCAGCACGAGCGAAGATCAGATCGCCGTCGCGCCAGGCACGCTGCGCAAGACGTGGGTGGAAGGTGGCCGGCGTTACTTCAGCTACGCGACGAGCGCCCCGATCGGGAGTGAGTATTCCGTCTATTCCGCGAAGTACGCGGTGCGCGACGCACAGTGGAATGACGTCGTAATCAGAATCTTCCACCATCCGGAGCACACCGCGACGCTCGACGGCATGATCGCTGGCGTGCGCGCGTCACTCGACTACTACACAGCACAGTTCAGCCCGTACGAGTACAATCACGTCTTCCTTGTCGAGTTTGGCGGCAACGGCATCGGCATGCACGCGGATGCGAGCCAGCTGTCCTTCACGGAAGGGTTTACAAGCTGGCACGTTCCGGCCGGTGATACGCGAGCGCTCGATCTCCCGTTCGCCGTGGTGGCGCACGAGATGGCGCACCAGTGGTGGCCAGGCCAGCTCGCACCCGCACTGGTGGAGGGCGCCCCGTTCTTCAGCGAGAGTCTCGCGTGGTACTCCGCGATGCAGGTGGTGAAGAAGCACTACGGGCAGGAGCAGCTGCGGCGGTTGATGGCGAGCATGCGCCAGCCGAATCCGTTCCCGAAGGTGCGCCGTGGACTTCCGTTGTTGCGGGCCGACGACCCGTGGGCCATGTACCGCCGAGGACCATTCGCGATGTACGCGCTGAGCGAGTACCTCGGCGAAGCGCACGTGAATGGCGCGCTCCGGCGTCTCATCGCCGCGACGCGCCGCGGCGCACCGCGCACGACGACGGTCGATCTCTACCGCGAGCTTCTGGTCAGCGCACCGGACTCGCTCGAGCCACTCGTGCGCGATCTGTTCGAGATCAACACGAGCTGGGTCTTCGATACGCGACAGGCCACGGCGGAGCAGGGAAAGGCGGGCACGTGGCAGGTGACGCTCGAGGTAGAAGCGCGCAAGGAAGTGGTGGACAGCGCCGGTGTCGAGACGACGCTGCCGATGAATGACCTCGTGGAGATCGGGATCTTCGCGCCCGCACAGGCCGGCGAGATCCTCGGCAAGACGCTCTACCTGCAGAAGCACCGCATTCGCTCCGGCAGGCAGACGATCACGGTGACCGTGCCGGAGAAGCCCGACCGCGCCGGCATCGATCCGTACAACCTTCTCGACTGGGATCAGGGCGACAACATCGAGCCGCTCAAGATCCGAAGCGGCAGCTAGCGCGCGACGTGTTAAGGCGCGCCAGCTGCAGTTCATGGAGACCGTACGACACGACCACGGTCGACAGGATCGCGCGCGTCGTGGTCACGCTGGGCTACGGCATCGAGCGCTGACGGGCGGCGAATGAGTCGATGCCGTCGAGCACCCGTTGCAATCCGAACTCGAACGGAATTGGCCCGTCTTCGTCCGGCGCGCCGAATCCGTCGGACATGACGAGTCGCGTCAGGGCAGCATAGCGCGCGTTGCCGTGCACAGACTCTAATACGTGCCCGAAGTTTTCCGCCCACTGCGACGTGGCAGGTGCGCCGGTCCGTAACTGCGCCGTTGAACGCACGTGGCTGTCGATCAACAGGACCGCCGGAATCATGTCCTTGTTCCGTAGCCCGCTGGTGGACAGCGCGTCCAGCGCCGCGTTCAGCCACGCCAGCCAGTTGGGACCGACGCTCGTGCGGTGCGCGATCACTTCCAGAAGCCATGGTCGGCGCAGGAACATCGCCAGGCTGGCACGCGCCCAACACTCGATTTCCAGGCGCCACGCTTCGCCCCCGTTCGCGGGCGGCTGACCGACCGCCTTATCGGACATCAGCTCGATCAGCTCAGCCTTCCCAGGCACATAGCGATAGAGCGCCATTGTCGTCACATCGAGATGAGTCGCGACCCGGGCCATGGTCAGTGCGCCAAGGCCCTCCGCAGTGACGACTTCAATCGCCGCCCCAAGCACGGTGTCCAGGCTCAATACCCGCTTCGGCCCCCGGGTCGCCTTGTCCTTGACTCCCCACAACAGGTCAAAACTGCTGGGTCGGCCGCCGCCCCGTCGGGGCGGCTGATTCCGGGTTCGTTTCTTGTGTTTCTTGACCATGGCGCGAATCGAGTTTACGTATGGTGTATGTGATACACTTGGTAGTGTACAACATAAACCAAAGCCGGAGAACGCTCAAATGGACGATGCGCATGTCAGGCTGATCACCGGCGTCTCGGGCGTGGCACTCGGACTGGCCACGGTTGTCGCGATACCGCTGTATTTCATGTACCAGGGCCCGCCGCCGGCCTGGAACGTGTTCACCCGCGACTTGGTCGGCCTCATCAGCGTTGCATTCCTGATTGTGTTCTTCGCCGGATTCAGCCACCTCCTGCGTCGAGCGGGTGCGGAGCACGAGTGGGCGGCTTCGATCTTCCACAGCGCCGGCATGTTGTTTGTGGCGGTCGCGCTGGTCGCGATATCGCTCGAGGCCGGGGTGGTGTTCGGCGCGCCGGACGGCACGCTCGATCCGACCACCGATGGGCCGCTCGCGCACGGGAATATCCTGATCCACGGTCCGATCAAGCGCCTGTTGACCGCAATCCAGTTGTTGGCGGCGGGCCTTGCGGTTGTCCGCACGCAAATCGTACCCGCGTGGCTCGGGCGCGCTGCCTACGCGGTCGCGCTCTTCAATCTGGCGTTCGTGCCGTCAATCTATTTCGGCAAGGACGCCACGCAGTTCTACAGCGCGCTCGGCTGGGGCAATTCGGCTTTCTGCGCCAGTTTTCTCGCTGTCTGGATCGTCGCGGTGGGCATCGTATTGCTGCGCCGCCCGCGGATCGCGGGCGTGCACTGACGGCGTGCACTGACGGCGTGCACTGACGGCGTGCACTGACGGCGTGTACTGACGGCGTGTACTGACGGCGTGTACTGACGGCGTGTACTGACGGCGTGTACTGACGGCGTGTACTGACGGCGTGT
>JANOIJ010000181.1:0-4611 GCA_031407575.1 Gemmatimonadaceae bacterium
GGACGCGGGCCCGGGCTCTTTCCCAACGCGTACGGCCCCGCGTGGTTCACGGAAGGACTCGCCGTCTACTATGAATCACGTCTTACGGATGGCGGCCGGCTGAAGGACGCCGAGCATCGCATGCTCGCGCGCGCCGCCGCGCGGGAGCACCGTCTCCCCAGGCTCGGCGACCTCAGTCTCGGCTCCGGCGTGTTTCCCGGCGGAGCGGGGACCTACGCGTACGGCTCGATGTTCGTCGATTACCTCGCGCGGACCTACGGCGACACCACCGTCCGCCGATACGTGGATCGGCAGAGTCGCTCGATCATCCCCTGGCGGTTGAGTGCCCTCTCGCGCACTGCGTTCGGCGTCGACTTCGGCACTGCCTTTCACGCATGGAGCGACTCCGTGCAACGCTCGGCCGGCGAGTACGCGCCGCCGCTTCCCGGTTGGCGCGAGCTGACGACGCATGGCTACTACGCCATCGATCCACGCTGGATGAGCGATTCGTCGCTGGTGTATGCCGGGGCAGATGGACGTTCAACGACTGCCGAGTATGCACTCTCGATTGACGGCACGCGTCGTCGCATTGGGCGGCGCAATTCACTTGGACCGAGTAGTCCGGTGGCCGATGGTGGCCTGCTGTTCTCGCAGATCGATATCACGTCGCCGGGCATCGTGCGCGCTGACCTGTATGTCGAGCACGATGGACGACAGACGCGGCTCACCAATGGCCTGCGGCTTGTGCAACCGGATGTCCGTCGCGATGGCCACATCGTCGCGGTGCAGATTGCACCGACGCGCTCGAGCCTCATGCTCCTCGACGCCACGGCGACGCAGCGTCGCCTGCTGCGTGAGGCCGGCCCGGACGAAACGTGGAGCGAACCGCGCTGGTCGCCGAATGGCAACAGGATCGCGGTCGTGCATCGCGCGCACGGCGGCATGTTCTCGCTGGTGGTGATCGACGTGGCGACCGGCATCGGCAGCGTCGTCGACATCGGTCGCTATATCATCGCGTCGCCGAGCTTCACGCCCGACGGCACAGCAGTGCTCTACAGCAGCGAGGAGAACGGCATGCCGACGCTGTCGCGCCGCCTGCTTCCGACGTCTCCACTCCTGGTATCAAGACGTGCCGCGACGTCGGACAGCACCGCGAACGTCTACTCGGCGGAGTTGTCGCCGAGTGGGGCGCTCATTGCCGCGTCGACGCTGCGCGCAGATGGATATCACGTCGGCATCGCGCCCGCCGCGTCCGTGGTGTTCCCGCGTGTGGTCGACGCGGCGACCACGGACTCGCTCGCGCCCGCCGATACGCAAGCACTCGCCGCGGGGACCTATCATCGCTACTCGGCGTGGCGGTCCGTGCTGCCGCGCTATTGGTATCCGCAACTCGAGGAGTCGCCGAACTTCGGCACACGATACGGATTCACGACTGATGGCCGCGATGTCCTTGGGCGACACATCTACGACCTGAGCGCAGCCCTGTCGACCGGCGGCAACTTTCCCACCGCGTCGATGAACTATCGGTTTGCCGGCTTTCGCCGACCGTATGTCGACATGAGCGCCTACCAGGACTACACGCGCGAACTCACGCTGGTGAACGGTGGCACGCCGGACACCATCGGCACGCTGCTGCGCCGCACGCGCTACGCGTCACTGGCGACGACGTTCGTGCGGCCGCGCGTGCGCACCTTCGCGTCGCTCACGATCGGCGCGGCCGTGGAACACCGCGCCTTCATGACGGATCCTCCCGAGTTCCTCAAGCAGCAGCACGAGGTGTTCTCGCGGAGATACACCTATCCCAGCGCGTACATCAGCGGCGCGTGGTCCAACACGCAGCGTCCCTCGCTGAGCATCTCGCCGGAAGATGGCGTGAGCATCGCGTTCACGGCGCGTGAACGGACGCGCAGCGACAGCGTGCGCCAACGCATGTCGGGAAGCATCATCGGGACGGCGTCGCTGTACAAGAGCCTGGACCTGCCGGGCTTCGCGCATCACGTGATCGCGCTGCGCCTCGCGGGTGGCATCGCCGACCGGCGTGCCGCGACTGCACTCCAGGTGGGTGGCACGAGCGGCGGCACGATCGCGATCATCCCGAGCTATAACATTGGCGAGGGCCGTCGGACGTTCGGCGTGCGCGGTTTTCCCGGCGGAAGCATTTCCGGGACGCGCGCTGCTGCCGCCGCGCTGGAGTACCGCGCACCGCTCGCGCTTGGCGGCCGCGGACTCGGGTCGCTTCCGTTCTTCTTCGATCGGGCGTCGATGTCATTGTTCGCCGACGCGGGTGTGGCGACCTGTGCCTCGGCGCCGCTCAATACGACTTTGTGTTCGTCGTCGACGCGACTGGGTCGCACCATTGCCAGCGTGGGCGCGGAGCTCGTTCCGTCCGCTGCGATCTTTGATTGGGATTCGATGCGACAGCTTCGGCTTGGAGTGGCTGTTCCCGTGGCGGGCCGTGATGTGGTTGGTGCGCGCAGGGTGAGCGTGCATCTGGCGTATGGGCTTTCGTTTTGAGTTCTGGGCATGGGGGTGTACTCGTTTGCCGTTGGCTAGCCGGGCGGAGATTGCGGTGAAACTCGTTTACCGCAGAGGACGCAGAGGAGCAGAGGTACGCAGAGGAAAAGCAACAGCAGAGTCTCTTCTCCTTCAGTTCGGGCGGCGCTTCGCGGCAGCAACGATTTAGGAGTAAACACAAAGGCATCACTTCGTTACATCATTGGTTCCGCCGTCCTCTGCGTACCTCTGCTCCTCTGCGTCCTCTGCGGTCAACGGATTGTAGAGGGCTCACCACGTGAGACCTGATCAAGCCAACCATCCACCACACCGCCTTCGTGCACACCGCCGCGCACGTGATGGGCAACGTGACGCTCGGCGCCCGCGTGAGCGTGTGGCCTACCGCGGTTCTTCGCGGCGACACGGATGCGATCACCGTCGGCGAGGACTCCAACATCCAGGACGGCACCATCGTCCACGTCGATGCCGGTCTGCCGTGTGCAATTGGTGCTCGCGTCGCCATCGGTCACCGCGCCATCGTGCACGGGGCGACCGTTGAGGACGACTGCCTCATCGGCATGGGCGCGATCCTCCTCAACCGCGTGCACGTGGGCCGAGGGTCGATTGTCGGCGCTGGGGCGGTGTGCCGGGAGGGGATGGTGATCCCGCCGGGCTCGCTTGTGGTCGGCGTGCCGGCCCGTGTCGTGCGACCGACCACGGACGCCGAGCGGGAACGAATCCGGCATACGGTCGACTCGTATGTTGTGCTTCAGGACGTCCATCGGGCCGGAATCTAGGTACAGAATCGCTACCTAACTTTCGGGCGCATTTCGGTGTAAGGCCTGCTTGCGCTTGCAGTTAGGCAGCGCTGGAGTCACGGTCAGGTCACAAACATACGGTCACAAAACGTGCATTTCATGTTTTCAACGTGCGAAAACCGCGATATACAGCAAAGTGATGCAATATCCATAAAGCGTTGTAGTTCATATAGTTAGATGAGGGCTGGCGCGGAACACTGACGGCGCTAACTTCCGCCCCCTACGGTTGTCCCGCCGATGCGTCGAGCGCTGAAGCTCCCCATCGTGCCAGCCGGGCCCAACACAACAGTTCTTCCGGGAGAAGTTGCTCATGTCCCTGCCCGTTCAGCCGCCCACCGGCCCCGTCACGCTGTCTGCCAACGCTCGCACGGTGTTGCAGAAGCGGTATCTCGTGAAGGACAAGACGGGCCAGCCGACCGAGACTCCGGAAGACCTGTTCTGGCGAGTCTCGACTGTGGTGGCTGATGCGGATGCACGGTACGGCGCGACTGAGGACGGCGTCGCCAACGTGGCGGCGGAGTTTTATGCGTTGATGACGCAGCGCCGGTTCGAGCCCAACTCACCGACACTCATGAACGCCGGCCGCCCGCTCGGCCAGTTGTCGGCGTGCTTTGTGTTGCCCGTTGAAGATGCGCTCGCCAATGGCCGCAACGGCATCTACGACACGTTGAAGTCGATGGCCATCATCCATCAGAGCGGCGGCGGCACGGGCTTCGGCTTCAGCAAGCTCCGCGGCAAGGGCTCGATGGTGCGCAGCACGACCGGCGTCGCCAGCGGTCCTATCTCCTTCATGAAGCTGTACGACGCGAGCACGGACGCGGTGAAGCAGGGCGGCACGCGTCGCGGCGCGAACATGGGCATCCTGCGCGTCGATCATCCGGACGTGATGGAGTTCATCAGCTGCAAGGAAGACCTCACGCAGATCACGAACTTCAACATCTCCGTTGCGGTGACGACGAAGTTCATGGATGCGGTGAAGAACAAGACGTCGTACGACCTCTACGATCCCAGCAACGGCGCCGTCGTCGGCCAGCTCGACGCGAACATGGTGTGGGACAAGATGATCCTGGGCGCGTGGCGCACGGGTGAGCCGGGTTGCTTCTTCATCGACGAGGCGAACCGCTACAACCCCGTGCCGAGCCTCGGGAGCTACGAGGCCACCAACCCGTGCGGCGAGCAGCCGCTGTTGTCGTACGATGTGTGCAACCTCGGCTCCGTGAACGTTGGCTACTACGTAGCCGATGGGTTGATGGACTGGGATGCATTCCGACGGGACATCCAGCTCAGCACGCACTTTCTCGACAACATCATCGACGTCAAC
>JANOIJ010000187.1:0-16793 GCA_031407575.1 Gemmatimonadaceae bacterium
GTACCAGCTCGCGCTCGAGGCATATCGCACGGTGCTGCTGCAGGAAACGGAGGATGCGTCCGCGTGGAACGGTGTTGGCCTCGTGCTCTCCGAGCTGCGGCGGTTCGAGGACGCGCGGAACGCGTTTGCGCGCGCCGTGCAATCCAAGCCGGATTCGGCGGAAGCGCACTACAACCTCAGCTTCACGCTGTCGAACCTCGGCGATTTCGAGGGTGCGTTGCGCGAAACGAAGCGCGCGTTGGAGCTCGATCCGTACTACGTCGCGCAAAAGTTCGAGCTGGCGATCGATCTCGAGTACGAGGATCCGGATCTCTCCATCAAGCCGGACCTCGGGGCCGAGCATCGCACGGACGACGCCGTCGTTGACTTCGAGTTCGACTCGGCCGTGCTGGATTCGTTGTTCGAGACGCTCGCTCCCCCGACGCCGGCCGACGACGCGCTGCTGACTCCCGCCGTCACGGACGGCGGCGATTTCTATGCGATGGCAGCGGACTACCTCAGCATGGGCCTGATGGATCGCGCGGCGGCAGAGGTGAGCCGTGCGCTGTCCCGCGGCGGGCCGGAAGCCGAGGGGTTCGCGCTGCTCGGCGACATCTACGCGCGGCAGGGATTGCACGGCGAGGCCATCGAGCGCTTCCGCGAAGCGCGCCGCGGCGACCCCGATGCGCTGCGCCCGCAGCTCGGTGAGGGATGGTCGCTGCTCGCGATGGATCGTGCGCGCGAAGCGCGCCCCATCGCCGAGGCGCTCGTGGCGAGCAATCCCAACGTGGTGGAGACGGCGATGCTCGTCGCCGCGGCACGCGCGGGCACAGGTGATCCCGCCGCGGCACTCGCCGCGCTCGAGGACGCGCGCCGGCTCGCGCCGCAGCGTCCCGACGTGCATCAGCGCATCGGCGACATCGCGCGCTCCCTGGGCGATAACGAGGGCGCCATTGCTGCGTACCGTCATGCACTGCAGCTCGACTCCGAGTTCGCCGTCGTGCGCTTCCAGCTTTCGCGCCTGCTGCGCGCCAAGGGCCAGCTGAAGGACGCGGAGCAGGAGCTCGAGGGCGCGCTGGACGCCGTGCCCACGTACGCCGAGGCCACGCTGGAGCTGGCGTCGTTGCGGCGCAGCGGTGGGCGGAGTGCCGACGCGCTCACGCTCCTCATCGCGCTGCTGGAGCGCGATCCCTATCATCTCGACGCGCTGCTCGCACTGGGCGAGACGCTGATGTCGCTCAACAGGGCGGCCGATGCGGCCGTGTCGTTCCGGCGTATCCTGCGGTTCGATCCGGCGCACGTGGGCGCGTTGTACTTTGACGGCGTGCTGTACAACGACCAGAAGCGCTTCCGCGATGCGATCGTCCGCTGGCATCGGGTGATCGAGATTGACCCCAAGGGTGAGTTCGCACGTCGAGCGCGACGCGGCGTGCGCACGGCGTCGGACCTCCAAGCCATCTTCGCAGCGCGGAGGCGCTGAGCATGGCCATCGAGGGACCGCTCAGGGAGCTGGGCATTCACGATGTGTTCCAGTTGCTGGACCTGAGCCGGAAGACCGGCGCCTTGCGCGTGACGTCCGACCTGCGCAGCGACGAGGGCAACGTGCTCTTCGACGGCGGCAAGGTCATCCACGCGAGCATCAAGAGCAATCCGACGTCCATCGAACGGATCCTCCGGCAGGCGGGCAAGATCAGCGACGCGGACATGGCCGTCGCGGCGTCGCTGCCGGACCAGCCGGGACAGGGGCTGGGCGATCGTCTCGTCCTGGCGCGGGTGATCACGCAGAAGGAGCTCGAGCGGCAGCTCCGCATGGCCATCGAGAACGTGATCTTCGAGTTGATGTCGTGGCGCGAAGGATTCTTCTCGTTCGAGGAGTGTTCGGTCAAGGGCGTTCAGGTCGACGCGCGCATTCGCATTTCCACGGAGTCGCTGCTCATGGAGGGCGCGCGGCGCATCGACGAGTGGTCGCGCATCGCGGACAAGGTGCCCAGCCTCAGCGTGGTGCCGGTGCTGGCGCCCGTGGAGGACGACCGGGCCTCCGTGCTCGACCTGCTGCCGCACGAGTGGGAAGTGCTCATGATGATCGATGGCGAGCGCGACCTGCGAGGCATCGCGGGGTCGCTCGGCAGCAGTGAGTTCGACATCGCGCGAATCGCGTACGGGCTGGTCTCCACCGGCGTCGTGGTGCTTCGCACGACGGAGCGCGCGTCCGCACATCTGGCCGCGTCGGTCACCGATGGCGAATCGGAGCTGGCGCGTGGGCGCGAGGCGCTCATCGCAGGTCGGCCGGAGGAGGCGCTCGCCGAGGCGCGGCGCTTGCTCGAGGAGGGCGTGGACTCCACGGACGCCCGGTTGCTCGCCGCAAAGGCGCTGGCTCGGCTCTCACGCCACCTGGATGCGGTGGAGGAGCTCCGCCGTGCCGTGCGCGCGGACCCAATCACCCCCGAAGTGCACCTCGAGCTCGGCTTCGCGGCGGTGCGGGTGGGCGATTTCGCCAACGCCCACGCGAGCTGGGAGCACTTCCTCCGCCTTGCGCCGGCGTCCGAGGACGGGGGACGCGTGCGCGCCGGCCTCGAGATCCTCACTCGCCTGCAGCATGTGCTCGAGGCGCATGCTGATGTCTGAGGAGATCCACCGCCTCAGCGACGAGCTGGCGCGCGATCCCGGGAGCCGCGTCTTCGTCCGCCTCGGCGAGTCGCTGCGCGCGCAGGGGCAGTCCGACCTCGCGCTCAAGGTGACGCTGCGCGGGTTGGAGCGGCATCCACACCTGGCGGACGCGCACGACTTGCTGGCACGCATCAGCGTGGATCGCAACGACTCCGAGCGCGCGTTCGACGAATGGGACATGGTGCTGCGCCTCTCACCGGGGCACCTCGGCGCGCTGAAGGGCATGGGCTTCATCTGCTTTCAGCAGGAGCGCTTCGCGGACGCCGAGCGCTACCTCGCGGCGGCAGCAGCGTCGGACCCGATGGACGACCAGGTTGCGGGCGCGCTGCGCCACGTGCGCGAAGCCCGTGACGAATCCACCGGCGTCGTTGTCGAGCCGGCGCTGCCGGCCGCGGTCGCGCAGGACGCGCGGTTCCTCTTCGTCGACGTCCTGCGTGACGACGCGCAGACCGCGCTGCTGCTGGACCGGGATGGCCTTGTGCTGGCGGGCGCGTACGTTGGTGGCGACGGTCGCGACACCGCGCAGGAAGTCGGGGCCGAGCTGAGCGGGGTGACGGACGCGGCCCGTCGCGCGACGCGCCACCTCTCGATGGGAGACTGGACGCAGATTGTGTTCGAGACGGAGGTGGCAGTGGTGGCCATGGCGCCCTCGTCGCATGACGGACTGCTGGTGCTCGCGACGTCGCGCGCCACGCCACTTGGACTCGTGCGCCGGTTGCTCGACCGGTGCTCGGAGACGGCGCGCGAGTGGCTGGAGGCGAAGTCCTGATGAGCACCCCATTCACGAAGATGTTGCAGGTGCTTTCGCGCCAACGCGGCGTGATGGCGGCCCTGGTGGTGAGCGAGCAGGACGGCATCGTCGTCGACTCGAACGCGCAGATCGGCCAGCCAAGCGATCGCGTGGCGGCGCTGGCAGCGTTCCTTTACCGCAAGGCTCGGTTGTCGGCGCGTGCGGCGGGCATGGGCGCCGTGGCGTTCATGCAGCTCGAGGCGCCCAAGGGCAGGATCTGCGCGGTGGGCGCGGGTGACCTCGTGCTGGTGGTGGTGGCCGCGTCGTCCGTGAACGTAGGCCTGGTGCGAGTGGAACTGCTCCGCGCGGTGGTGGAGCTCGCGGCGCTCGCGGAGCAGGGTCCGTCATGATCACCGTCGTCGAATCGTGGATCGAGGCACCCATCCGGCAATTCGTGGACGACGCTGGCGTGGAGCTCGCGCTGCTGCTGCATCCCAGCGGGCAAGTGCTGGCGCAGCACGGGTTCGCGCGATCAATGGACGTGATGTCGGCGTGCGCGCTCGTTGCCGGCATCCATGCGACGGGTGGTGAGCTTGGCCGGATGATCGACGACAAGCCGTTCCGCGGTCTGCACCATGTTGGCACGACGCGCCAGATTTTCGTCGCGGAAGCACGGTCGCCGCGCGGCGCATACATTTTCCTGACGGTGTTCGGCTCGGAGAGCTCGATCGGGCTGGTGCGTCTCTATTTCGACGAGTTGGTGGCCGCGCTCATCGCCGTTGCGCCCGTCACCGACGCGCCAGCGCCGGAGCCGGCGCTCGCCGAGCATTTCGAGCGGGACCTGAATCGCAATCTCGCAGTCCTCTTCGGTCGCGCCTAGGCCGTAACCACAGCTCCCTGCTGCCTCGTGTCGCTCGTCAACTACGCCACGCGCGAGATCACTTGCAAGATCGTTTACTACGGGCCAGGTCGCTCGGGGAAGACGACGAATTTGCACTACATCTATGGCCAGGTGCCGGACGACCGGAAGGGCAGGATGGTGTCGCTTGCTACGCAGACGGACCGCACACTCTTCTTCGATTTCCTGCCGCTCGACCTCGGCTCCATCTCGGGCTTCACGACGAAGTTTCAGTTGTACACGGTGCCCGGTCAGGTGTACTACCAGACCACGCGACGACTCGTGCTTCAGGGCGCGGATGGGGTGGTGTTCGTGGCAGACAGCCAGGCGCGGCAGCTCGACGAGAACATCGAGAGCTTTCAGGACCTGCACGCCAACCTCTCGGACCAGGGGATCGACCCGCGGGGCATGCCGCTCGTGGTGCAGTACAACAAGCAGGACCTGCCGAAGGACCTCATCCTTCCCGTGGCCGACTTGTCCGAGGCCATCAACTTCCGTAGCGTGCCGGAATTTGCCGCGGACGCGCTGCACGGGCCCGGTGTCTTCGAAACGTTGCGCGGCATCTCGGAGATCGTGCTGCGCCGACTCAGCACGGGCGGAGCGGCCGCGACCAGCGCTGGCATCAAGTAGGCGATGCAGGTCGATCCTCGCTCCCGGTTCGACAACTTCGTCGTTGGCTCGGCCAACCGGCTTGCCCACGCGGCTGCGATCGCGGTCGCCGAGTCGCCGGGCGACGTGTACAACCCGCTGTTCATCTACAGCAGCCCGGGGCTCGGCAAGACGCACCTCCTCGGCGCCCTGGGCAACCACGCGCTGTCGCGCGCGCCGACGCTCGGCGTGGAGTACGTGTCGCTCGAGGACTTCGCGCAGCAGCTCCAGGCCGCTGTTGGTGCCGGGGAGCTGGATGCGTTCACCAGGCGCTACGGCCGCGTGGATCTGCTGCTCGTGGATGACGTGCAGCACCTCAGGGGACAGAGCGAGACGCAGGTCGAACTGATGCGTCTGCTCACCGCACTGCCGGGCAGCGGTCGTCAGATCGTCTTGACGAGCGACCGTCCGCCGATGGAGCTGGCAGACGTGGATGAGCGGCTCATCAGCCGCTTGAGCGGTGGACTCATCGTCGACATCGGCGTGCCGGAGTACGACACCCGCGCGGCGATCCTCCGCATGAAGTCCGAGGAGCGCCAGGTCCGCTTTCCCGCTGGTGTCGTGGAGGAATTGGCGGGTGTGGAGTTCGCCAGCGTGCGGGAGCTGAAGGGGGCGATGCACCGACTCATCGCGCACCAGGAGCAGCACGGCGCGCTGCAGCCGTCGCACGTGCGCTCCATCGCCGGCATTCCCGAACCGGCTCCATTGCCGGCTCCCTCCTCGGTGCAGACCGACGAATTCTTCAGCTTCCTCACCGACATCGCGAGCGCCGTCGCCGCGCAGATCGAGCCGTGGAAAGTCCGCGTCGGAGAGGCGATCGGATTCTGGGGCGGCGAGGGCTACCGCACCGCGGCGCTCGAGCGCCTGATGTCGCTCCCCGCGCCGCCGGCCAACTATGAGGCGGTGATTCGTGGCTACGGACAGGCCGTCGAGCAGCTGCGCGAGTACGAGCGGCAAGCCACCGCAGTCGATCCGCACCTCGGCGGCGACGAGCGCTTTCGCGATCCGGAACGGCTCAGCGAGGCGATGACGTTCGTCGAGCATGCGCTGGCCGGTGCGGTGCCGCCGGGCGGCCCGCAGCCCGCGTACGCGCGCGACACGTACGAGGAGAGCACGTCCAACCAGATGGCCGTGCGCGCGGCGGACGCCGTGATCGCCGAGCCTGGCCACCGCTACAATCCGCTGTTTCTCGTGGGGCCGAGCGGGGTGGGGAAGACGCACCTGTTGAATGCGATCGGCAACGAGCTGGAAGTCGGCCGGCCGGGCAGCGTGGCGTGCGTGGGAGCGCGGGTCTTTACGGACGAGCTCACCGCTGCCCTCGCCGATGGCATGCTCGAACGCTTTCGCGCCCGGTACCGCGCTGCGAATGCCCTGCTCATCGACGACGTGCAGTTTCTCGCGGCAAAGGAGCACACGCAGGATGAGCTGTTCCACATCTTCAATCACTTTCACGAGAACGGAAAGCAGCTCGTGCTCGCGAGCGACGTGCCGCCCAAGGCCATCGTGGGCCTGGAAGATCGCCTCCGCTCGCGATTCGAGGGTGGCCTCGTCGCCGAGCTGACGCTGCCGGACCGCACGTTGCGCGACAAGCTGTACTCGCGGTTCCTGGCGGATGCGCGACTGGAGGTCAGCCGCGAGTTGATCGCCTATCTCGCCGACCGGCCCGCCACCAGCGTGCGCGAGATCATCGGCACGGTACAGCGCCTCCGCGCCGGCGTGGAGATCTCCGGCGGCCCGCTCACGCTGGTCATTGCCCGCCAGGTGCTCGAGCCGTCCGGCAAGACGCCCACGACGGCGCCTCTCGCGGTGCGGCAGGCCGCGGACGCGTTCTTCCTCGACGATGAGAAGATCGTCTGGGAGTGGCCGGACGTGCCGGGCCGTCTCGTCGAGGAGCTGCGCTGATGGCGATCAAGGGTAGCCTCAAGGAGGCCAGCCTCCCCGACGTGCTGCAACTGCTGTCCATGGGCAAGAAGACGGGATGCCTGGCGGTGACGCACCGTAACAACTTCGGCTACGTCTACTTCGACAAGGGGCTGATCTCCTACGCGTCGATCGTGAACCGGCGCGACCGCATCGGCGACATCCTGCTCAAGGCCGGCTCCATTTCGCAGGCGCAGCTGGACGCGGCGATCAGCGCGCAGACGCTGCACCGCGACAAGCGCATCGGCGAGTTGCTCGTGGCGCAGGGCGCCGTGACGCGCGACGGTCTGTATTCGCAGATCCGCCTCCAGATCGAGGAGGCCGTCTACTACCTGTTCACGTGGACGCAGGGGACGTTCAACTTCGAGGCCGACGTCCGGCCCGAGGAGCAGGACCTGCTCGTTTCCATCAACCCGGAGTCGCTGCTGCTCGAGGGCGCCCGCCGCGTGGACGAGTGGAGCCTCATCGAGAAGAAGATCTCCAGCCTCGACCTCGTGTTCGATATCGACCGCGGGCGCCTGGCGACGAGCGGCGTCGAGCTGCCGCGCGACCAACTGGCGGTCGTGGACCTCCTCGACGGACGCCGGGACGTCACCGCGGTCATCGAGGAGTCCGGACTCGGCGAGTTCGAGGTTGGGAAGGCGATCTACGGGCTCGTCACGGCGGGTTTCGCACAGCGCATTGGCAAGACGAAGGCGGTGGAGCCCGTCGTCAGCGACGCGCGCGTGGACGAGCACCGAAACCTGGGGATTGCCTTTTACAAGACGGGCATGCTCGACGAGGCGATGCGCGAGTTCCGCCGCGTGAGCGACCTGCGCGAGCACGACACGGAGGCGGGTTTCTTCATCGGGCTGGCGCTGATGCGGCAGCACAAGTGGACCGATGCGATCGTCGCGTTTCGCGAGTGCGTGTCGCAGCCGGGTGCCCGGCCAGCGATGTTCCACAACCTCGCGCACGCGCTCGAGCGGCTCGGCCGCTACGACGAGGCCCAGGCCGCGCTCGATGGCGCCATCAAGCGTGGCGGCGCCAAGGACGCGCGCATCCAGACGTCACTCGGCGTCGTGGCGCTGCGCGCTGGCGACGTCATCGCCGCGGACGCCGCGTTTCACACGGCCCGGCCACTGTTCGGCACCAAGCCGCCCACGGCGCCGTGGTACCACTACTCGGCACTCACCGCGGCGCTGTTAGGCGATCTCGAGCGTGCGCACGCGCTGCTCGTCGAAGGCATCGCCACGCATCCGCATGCGGCGCCGTTGCACAACAACATGGCCGCCGTGCAGGAGCGCCGAGGCTACCATCCCGAAGCGCTGGCCGCCGCGGAGCGCGGCGTGCAGGAAGACACCGGACTGCCGCAGCTCCACAAGAATCTGGGTGACTGTCACTACCGGGCGGCGCGCTACGACGACGCGCTGGACTGTTACCTGCGTGCGGTGAAGCTGAATCCAACGCTTGGCGACGATATCTACCTGAAGCTCGGCAACATCCGCTTCAAGCGGCAGGAGCGGGAGGAAGCGGTGAAGTGTTGGGAGTTGGCGTTAACCCTGGATCCGGGCAATGCGATCGTCCGCACGAACCTCGACGCCGTGCGACAGGTGCTGTGAGTGGATGAGCTCACGGACGTCGCCTTTGCGGCGCTGATCGCGAAGATCGCGCGCGACAAGGGATTCGGCTGCGCCAGCTACAAGGAGAAGTGCCTCCGCCGGCGTATCGCCGTGCGCATGCGGGCGCGCGCCGTGCATACCTACGGCGACTATGCGCGCGTGCTCGATACCGACAAGGCCGAATACGAACTCCTGCTCGACGCGCTCACCATCAACGTCACGAAGCTCTTCCGCAACTGGGAGACCTACACGGTGATTGCCGAGCGCGTCGTGCCGGTCCTCTGGAATCGCAACTCGGGTCCGATCGATATCTGGAGCGCCGGCTGCTCCTCCGGCGAGGAGCCCTACTCGCTGGCGGCGCTGTTCCACCGCTATGCGGAGTCACAAGGCAAGGCGGCGGACGCGACGCGTCGCGTGCGAGTGCTGGGGAGCGACATCGACGCCCGCTGCCTTGCGGCAGCCGAGGCCGGTGGCTTTTCGGAGGGCGACTTCAGCGATACGCCGGACGCGCTCCGCAGCCGATACTTTTCACGGACGGCTCCCTTTACGATCGTCCCGGAAGTCAAGCGGCTCGTTCGCTTCGAGCGCCGCGACCTGCTGGCCGAGCCGCCACCTCCCGGTTCGTATCACCTGATCTGTTGCCGCAACGTGTTGATCTACTTCGATCGCGAGACGCAGGAACGCCTGTTCGAGAAGTTTTACAGCGCCCTTGCTCCCGATGGCTTCCTCGTGCTCGGCAAGGTGGAAACGTTGCTGGGTGCCGCGCGCGCCCGCTTCGTGGCCGTCGACGGGCGCGAGCGCATCTTCCGGCCGCTGTGACGGACGCGATCGAAGTTCGCGTGCGCGTCGCGGACTACACCGTCCGCAAGGGGTCGAACGTGCTCGTCACGATCGGTCTGGGATCGTGCGTCGCCATTGCGCTCTACGATCGCGAGGCAAAGGTGGGTGGGCTCGCGCACATTCTCCTGCCGAATCCGTCCATGTCTCGGGAGACCAACAATCCCGCGAAGTTCCCGCAGACGATCGTGCCGATCATGCTCCAGGAGATGCGGCGGCTCGGCTCCCTGCCCACGGCGCGCATCAGCGCCAAGATCGTCGGCGGTGCGAGCATGTTCGGCCAGCTGGTGTCCGGCAACGGTATCAACGTGGGCGAACGCAACGTGGCGGCGACGCGCGAGGTGCTGGCCGGCGCCGGCATCCCGCTGCTCGCCGACGATACGGGACTCGATTACGGCCGGAGCGTCTACTTCTTCCTGCACGACGGGCGGGTCGAAGTACGGTCGCTCAAGAAGGGAGATCGTGTCATCTAGCACGGTGTCCACGGTGCTCGTTGTGGACGACAGCGCCTTCATGCGGCGCCTGATCGCCCAGATCGTGGAAGCGTCACCGGACTTTCGCGTCGTCGGCACTGCTCGCAACGGGCTGGATGCGCTGCGACAGATCCACGCGCTGGATCCACAGATCGTCACTCTCGACGTCGAGATGCCCGAGTTGGATGGCCTCCAGACGTTGGGCTATATCATGAGCGAAACGCCGCGCGCCGTCGTGATGCTCAGTGCCGCCAGCACCGACCGCGGCGCGGACCTCACGCTCCGCTGCCTGGAGATCGGCGCGGTCGATTTCGTGCGCAAGCCGTCCGGCCCCATCAGCCTCGACCTGGAGAGTGTCGGGGCGACGCTGCTCGCGGCACTGCACGCGGCGGCGATGGTCAACCTCGGCGGCGTGGGCCAGCTCGCGCGACCACGGCGCGTCGAGAACGTGCATCGTCCGTCGGTGGGCGGCGCGACGCGCGCGGTGGCCGTCGCCGCATCAACCGGCGGCCCACGCGCGCTGGCTGAAGTCATCCCCAACCTGCCCGCGGACCTCGGCGCGGCGGTGTTCGTCGTGCAGCACATGCCGCCTGGCTTCACGCGCAGCCTGGCCAACCGGCTCGACTCCATGAGCCACCTGCGCGTGACGGAGGCTGAGGACGGCCAGGACGTCGTGCTCAACCACGTGTACCTCGCGCCTGGCGGATTGCACATGCGCGTCGTGTCCGGCGTTGGAGGCACGCTGCACATCGCGCTGGACAGCGGGCCCACCATGTGGGGCGTGCGCCCCGCCGCCGACCCGTTGTTCGTCTCGGTGGCGGCGCGGTTCGGGCGGCAGGCCGTCGGGGTGGTGCTCACGGGAATGGGCCGCGACGGTGCCGACGGGCTGCTCGCCATGCGCACCGCGGGCGGCGGGAGCGTGGTGCAGGACAAGGCGACGTCCACCATCTACGGCATGCCGCTGGCGGCGTTGCAACGCGCCGGCGCCGATCACATCGCTGCGCTCCAGGACGTTGCGCCCGCCGTCGTCCAGCTGCTCGCCACCCGCCGAGCCGTGACAGCATGATCGAGCGTCACTGGAAGCTCACGCGGCGCGCCTTCGCCAACACGCCGGATCCGGCGTTCGTGTACCGCTCGCCCACGTTCGCCGAGGGCTTCGCGCGACTGCTGTACGACGCCACGGAACTGCGTGGCGGGCTGTCCCTCATCACGGGCGACATCGGCTGCGGCAAGACAATGCTGGCGCAGGCGCTCGCCGACAAGCTGGCCGGCACGCCGTGCGACGTGCTGGCACTGCCGTACCCCAAGGTGACGCCGATCCAGATGCTGGCCACCGTTGCACAGGGTCTGGGCATCGCCACCGTGCCGCGCGGAAAGCTCGGTATCATCCAGGCGCTCGGCACCCGGTTGACGGAGTTGCACCAGGACGGCCGTCGTCCCGTGCTCATCGTGGACGAGGCGCAGCTGGCGAGCGCGTCGCTGCTGGAGGAGATCCGCCTCCTCACCAACTATGAGAGCCGGCAGGACAAGTACCTTCACGTCGTGCTTCTGGGCCAACCCGAGTTGCGTGACCGTGTCCGCAAACGTCCCCAGATAGACCAGCGCGTGAGCCTGCGCTTTCATGTTGAGCCGATGGACGGGGATGACGTGCCTGGATATGTGATGCATCGGTTGCGCGTGGCTGGACGCACGGGCGCGCCAATTTTTTCAGACGACGCGCTGGCAGTGCTCGCCGCGCGCAGTGGCGGCGTGCCGCGACGCGTGAACACACTCGCGACGCAGGCGCTGTTCGTGGGTGCGATGCGGAACGTGTCGTCTATCGAGGCAGAGCTGATGATCGACGTGGCGGACGACCAGGAATGACCAGGAAACGAATTCGCTACAGCGAGCTCGCGTCGCCCGCACCGGAGACGCCAGCCGCCCAGCCGCCAGCGGATGCTGGTGCGGCCAGCGTCGAGGGCGACGCACGCCGCCCGCCTGAAGCGCCGCACGACACGGCGTCGTCCGAGCGCCTCGAGGCAGCGGCGTCAGAGCAGGCCGGGGCGCACGCCCAGGCGTCGCCCGCGCCCAAGGCCCGCACACCGAAGTCGGCTGCATCGAAGTCCCGCGCATCGAAAGCGCCCGAGCCGCAGGCAGCGTTCGCCGAGGCACCCGCGGTTGACACTCCCAAGGTGGAAACGCTCGCAGTGAATGCCCTCGGGGTTGACGCGCCCGCGACTGAGACGCCCGCGGTTGACGCCCCCGCGGTTGAGGTCCCCACGCCGCAAGCGTCAGTGCCTCGACACACCCCGAGGTACATCGACGCGATCTTGCCGGAAGAGATGACCCCGCGCGCGCGCCGCAATTCGAGTCCCGTTGGGCTTGCGCATGCGCTCGCCGCCGCACACGCCGCCGAGTCGGCCGCGGCGGAGCTGGCGGCCCTGGCGCAACTGCCGCCAGACCAACCGGTCGCTCGCGTCGTGGAAGAGCCTGTGGTGTCCACCACGGTGGACCTGCTCATGTTCCGCGTGGGCGACGAACATTTCGCCGTTGAGCTCCTGACGGTGGAAGAAGTCATCGACATTCCCGTCATCCACCACGTGCCCGAGATGCCGCCCGCCATGCTGGGCGTCGTTGCCGTGCGCGGGTCGCTGACTCCCGTCTATTCGCCACAGGTCGCACTCGGGCTGCCTCTCGCGCTGCGTGCGGCGGTGCTCATCTTTCGCAGGAGTGGGGGGCGAGTCGGCGTGCTCATCGACGACGTGGACGACGCCATCTCGCTCGACCTCCGTGAGCTGCGCGCCACGCGCGCCTCGGCGGACGCGGACAACGTGGTACTCGGCGTGGTGCGCCACGAGGAGACGCTTGTCGCCATCGTGGACGTGGACGCCCTCATCGCCGCCTGCCAGCAAGCGGCACTTCAGGAGATCGCATGAGCACCGAGGCGGACAAGCTGGTGACGTTCAAGCTGGGCGAGGACTACTTCGCCGCCGATGTCCACGCGGTGGAGCGTGTGCTGCGGTACACGCCGCCGACATCGGTGCCCGACATGCCCGACTACATCGAAGGCGTGATGGACTACCAGGGGCGCGTCCTGCCGGTGGTGAACCTGCGCCGGCGCTTCGAGCTTCCCGCCGTGGAGGCGCGCACGGAGACGCGAACGCTCATTCTCAACGTCAGCGGCGAGTGGATTGGCGTCGTGGTAGACGCGGTCACCGAGGTCGCGTCGTTCGACCGGGCGACGGTTGCCGCGCCGCCCAAGCTGTTTAAGGGACTGGCGGGCGAATACCTCCAGGGCATCGTGCGTCGCGGCGAGCGGCTGGTGATCCTTCTCGACGTGGAGAAGCTGCTCACGTCCACCGAGCGCATTCACTTGCAGCAGGCCGGCACGGAGACGTTGGCCAATGGCTGAGTCCAGCGCGGCCTACCGGGCACGCATCGCGGCCGTCGCGGCGCGACTCGACTCCCCGGAGGCCGCGTCGGAGCGCGACGCCATTCGCGGCGAGTTGATCGCGCTCGGCAAGGCGCTGGAGCACGACCTCACCGAGCTCGCGGCGCTCAAGGACGAGGCGAAGCAGCTCGTCGAGCGATGGAAGGGACTCGCCGGCAACGCAGCGCCGGCGTTCAGCGCGGACCGCCCCGTGGTCGTGGACCACATCGGCGCGTCCACGTTCATCGAGAAGGGCTGGAGCCGCATTTCGCTCGGCGATTATGTGGGCGCCGAGGAGTCGCTGAACAAGGCGCTGACGCTGGTGCCCAACGATCCACAGGCGGAGTCTCTGCTGGGTTGGGCGCAGATGCTCCAGGAAAAGTACGACGACGCGCTGATGCAATTCCAGAAGGTGTTGATGCGCGAACCGGCCAACGCGCTGGCACGCATCAACGTGGGCTACATCTGCCTCAAGAAGCGCATCTTCGGTGAGGAGATCGAGCACCTGTCGCGTGCAATTCGACTGGACACCGACCGCAAGGCCACGCTCTACGCGCATTATTATCTCGGGCTCGTGTATCTCGAGCGTGACATGTTCGAGGACGCGCAGACCTTCTTCCAGAAGACGCTGGCGCTGGGCCCCAACCTGATCGAGGCGTACTACGAGCTGGGTCGGGCGTATTGGTTCAATGGGCAGCGCGATGAGGCAGTGCAAACGTGGAAGGAAGGTTTTGCCGCCAACAAGTTCAATCCGTGGGGAAAGAAGTGCGCCGAGGTGCTGAAGACGGTGGAAGAAGGCGGCGAGCCGTAGCGCTCGTGCATCGTGTCGCTGCCGCTGTGCGGCGTGCAGCGACGCACCTGCCGTTCCTCGCCGTGCTGGCCTTGCCACTCGCCGCGCAGGACGACGCGCCCAACCGGTTGAATTCAGGGCGCTTCACGGTGGTGTACTACCCGAGGGACGACGTGCTGGCGCGTTCGCTGCTGCGGTCTGCGGCAGCCAATGACACTTTCCCGTGGCTGCCGCGTCCACGGCAGCGCGTGCTCATCGCCCTCGCGCCGGACGCGTCCAGGTTTCGCGCATGGGCGGGGCCCGGAGCGCCGGAGTGGGGAGCGGCGCTGGCATTCCCCGAATCGCGCCGTGTCATCATGCAGGGCCGGGCCGCGAGTGGGGACGCCGGGAATCCCATCGAGGTGTTGCGCCACGAGCTCGCGCATCTCGTGCTGCATGAATATCTCGGCGACCGCCCGCCGCGCTGGTTCGACGAGGGGTATGCGAGCGTGGCGGCGCACGAATGGCGGCGCGAGGACGTGCTGTCGGCGAACGTTGCGCTCGCGTTGCGGGGCACGCCGTCCCTGGACCAGTTGGATGACGGCTTCCGCGGCGGATCTGCGGCCGCGCAGTCGGCGTATGCCTTGAGCTACCGCGCGGTGAGCGAGCTGGCCTCGCTGGACTCGCAGCGGGGCCTCGAGCTGTTCTTTCGGTATTGGGGGGAGGGGCGCACGCTGGACGGTTCGGTGCGTCAGGCGTTCGGGGTGACGCTGGCGGGCTTCGAGAAGCAGTTCCAACAGCGGACCCGTCGTCGGTACGGGGGGCTGGCGCTGTTCGCCGACTTCGGGCTGGCGATGCTGGTGCTGACGTTCCTGCTGCTGCCGTTCGTGTGGTCGCGCCGCTCGCGGGATCGGAAGCGGATGCGGGCAATGCTGGCGGCGGATGAGGCGGCGGAGCGTGCCGAACGAGCGAGTGCAATTGCCGCTTTACTGGGCGAAAGCACGGGCGAGTCACCGCCGCGTTAAGGTACGATTAAGCGTTGTTCGATTCGCTTGACACCCCCCAGATGGCCCCGTACACTAGGGCCTTATGGCACAAACGGATACGACGCCGCAGGGCCGCCCGTGGCTTTGGTGGGGACTCGCGCTGGGCACCATTGTGCTTGGATATGCGGATCTCGCGCGCGGCGGCACCACGATAGCACCGATCTTGCTCGTAGTGGGGTACTGCGTCCTGGTGCCCGTGGCAATAGTCAAGTAGTTGCAGTAGCGGCGTTTCCACCACAATGCAGACGACCTGGCGAGCGCGGCCGGCGAAGGCCTCGCTCGTGCGAGCGTTTCGCCGGGCGAATAGCTCAGTTGGTTAGAGCGCCTGGTTTACACCCAGGAAGTCGGGGGTTCGAGTCCCTCTTCGCCCATGCGTGAAATACCGCCTTGCCGCGATCGCTGAGCGGACCTGCGCGGCCTGTAGGGTGTACGCTAGTCTAACGTTTTGGAGGTTACGACTGTGAAGGCTTCGCAAAGCGCAGCGCTGTTGTTCGCGGGATTCGCCGCGGTCCTGGTCGCGACGGTCGCACCGTCGGTCGCCTCGGCCCAGGCGCGCAATCAGATGCCCGGTCCCGATACAAAGAAGGTGCTGGTCACGGCGTTCCGTGGAGACGTCGAGGGCGGCGTCAAGGCGGCCGACGAGATCCGGAACCGCGTGTCCAGCGAATTCAGCATTCGTCAGCTCATGCCGACGAGCAAGAAGGACATCGAGGCGACGCTATCGCAGTCGGGCTATCGCCCGGACTCGGCGCTCAGCCCGAACGATATCAAGGAACTGGCCAAGCTCGTCCGCGCCGATGAGATCATCGACGGTACGGTGCAGAAGACGGCCACCGGCTATCGCGTCAGTGCGCGCCTGTTCCTGCCACAGGATGCGTCGCTCTCGCAGCCGCTCATCAGCGTGGAGTCGGCCAACTTGGGCGACGTCGCGAAGCAGGTCGTGAGCGAGTACGATCGCGCCCGCAAGCAGATCGCCGACAATCAGGCCTGCGTGAACGCCATCCGTGCGAATACTCCAGCGGCGGCCATCGTGGCCGCGCGGAAGGGCATCGCCACGTATCCCAAGGCCACGCTCTCCCGCCTGTGCCTGGCCACGGCGTATGACGCCATGAAGGCCACCGCGGATTCCACCGGGCCGTGGAAGGATTCGGTCATCGCCATCACCAAGGCGATCATCGACCTGGACAAGAGCAGCCGCATCGCCTACCAGCTCCAGTACGTTGCCTACAAGGCGCGCAGCGATACGTCCAACGCGTTGGCGGCGCTCATTGGGTTGATGGCCGCTGATCCGACGAACTCCACGATTCGCGAGCAGGTCCTCACGGAACTGGTGCAGTCCGGCAAGCCCGAGACGGCGGTACCGATCGCGAAGACGCTGGTGGCCGACAATCCGGGCGACCCGCAGTACGCCCGTCTCTATTGGCTCGTGCTGCGCCAGGCGAAGATGTTCAAGGAGTCTGTGCCGGCGGGCGTGGCGTACGTCGCGATCGATACGGCTGCGGCGGATTCGAACTACTTCTTCCGCCAGATCCAGGACCTTGCGACGGACAGCAGCTATGCCAAGGCCGCCGAGTTCGCGGCGACGGGCGCAGCCAAGTTCAACCGCAGTGCGACGCTGCTCGTGCAGAAGGCGCAGAATGAGCGACGGGCCGGTCAGCTGCCCGCGGCCAAGGCGTCGTTGGAGCGCGCACTGCAGATCGAACCCAAATATCCCAATGTCGCCCCGTTGCTCGCGCAGATCTCGTTCGATCTCGGAGCCGTGGACGACGCGGTGAAAGTCGTGAAGGCGGATTTTGCAGCCAACCCCACCAACAAG
>JANOIJ010000223.1:0-9295 GCA_031407575.1 Gemmatimonadaceae bacterium
CCGGCTTGAACACGAGGTAGGGAATGGCCGCCACCATCGAGATGCCCGGATTGGCGCCATGATGTGCGCCCTGCACCGTCGAGTTGGGCGGATTCTGGAAGATGTCCGCGTGCATCCCGAAGTACTTGTCCAGCAGGTACGAGTGGTCTTCCACGATGCTCACGACGAGGAAGTGCTCGCGGGCAAAGTCCGTCGCGAAATGGGCGACGTAGATGATCCAGCACGTGAGGAAAAGGCGCAGGCGAATGTATCCAGGCACGTTGAGTCGTTGAGTCTGCGGCGGGGCGCACGCGCGCTGGCCAGGTGGGGATGACGGCCCGCGAACGGGATATGCCTAAGGTCTGATGCTCGCGCCCGGAACGCAATCGCTGGATATTGTCCCTGCACTCACTTCGAATTGCGAGGCGTTGGATGGACGAGAAGGAACTCGAGGGCATCTGTTGAGCACGATGACCGACGATCACGGCGTCGCGCTCTGGAACACCAGGGCAGCGACGGAGCTCGAACCGACCCCCTGGACTCTCCTGCTGCTGGTCACCGCCCTGGCGGCGGTGCTTCGCACGATCGGTCTCGATTCCGGCCTCTGGTACGACGAGATTCGCACGCTGCTGGACAGCGTCCGGTCGCCCATGGCCCGCATCCTCGTGGTGTTTCCGGGCGACAACCAGCACACCTTCTTCTCGGTGCTGGCGCATGCGTCCATCAGCGTCTTCGGCGACCATCCGTGGAGTCTCCGGCTCCCCTCCATGCTACTCGGCACCGCGACCATCCCGGTGCTGTTCTTTTTTGCGCGGGAGTTCGTCGGACGCACCGAGGCGTTGCTGGCGAGCCTGCTGCTGGCGGTGTCGTACCACCACGTCTGGTTCTCGCAGAGCGCGCGTGGCTACGCGGCACTCGCGCTGCTCACCGTCCTGAGTAGCTGGCTGTTGCTGCGCGGGCTCCGGCGGCGGCGCACCAGCGATTTCCTGTGGTACGCGGTGGCCGCGGCGCTGGGCGTCTATACACACGTCACGATGGTGTTTCTGGTGGCCAGCCACGCGGCCCTCTGCGTGCTGCCGCTGGGGCTCCCGTTCATGCATCCCGACTGGCGTCGCCGCTGGGCTCTGCCCGTCATGGGGTTCGTGCTCGCCGGCGTCTTCTCGATGCTGCTCTACTCACCCGTGCTGCTCGCCGTGAACCAGCTCGTGGTGAAGGAGCCGAGCCCCATGCGCGGTGCCACGCCTGGCTGGGCGGTCAGGGAGTTGATCAAGGGGCTCCAGATCGGCTTTGGTGGCGTGATCGCGGTCGTGGTGGGCGCCGCGCTCTTCACCGCCGGCGCATGGAGCTACCTGAAGCAGAGCCGCTTCCTGCTCGGCCTCTTCCTGCTGCCGGGCGCGATTACCGTTGCGGCGGCCGTTGCACTGCAGCGGCCCGTGCGGCCGCGCTTCGTCCTGTTCCTCGCGGGATTCGCGCTGCTCATCGTCGTGCGCGGCGGGCTCGAGATCGGGCGCCTGCTCGGCGCGCGGCGCGCGAGAGGCGAGGATGTGGTCACGCGGCCGGGCGTCGCCCTGGTCGTCGCGATGGCGCTGCTCTCCCTGGTGTCGCTACGCGTGAATTACCAATACCCGAAGCAGGACTTCCTCGGCGCGCTGCAGTTCGTGGAGTCGCAGAAGACGCCGAGCGAACGGGTGCTCACCGCCGGCCCGGCCACGTACCCCTACCAGGTGTTCTTCCAGCGTCCGACATGGCAGGGCATCAAGACGCAAGCCGATCTCGACTCGGCGCGGGTGGGTGGCGGTCGCGTGTGGGTGTTGTACACGCTGGCCGCCTACATCGAGCACGACGCGCCAGATCTCATGGCGACGCTGCGGACGCGGTGCTCCGTCCGCCAGGTCTTCCGCGGCACCGTTGGCGGTGGCGATGTCACGGTCTGCGCCTTACCAACAGACTAGATTGGTCGTCATAGTGGCGTGAACCACGAGCTTTGAGCTGTCGGTAACCACGAGCTCGGAGCTGGAGCCTGAGCTGGAGCACGAGCTCGAGCGCAAGCTCCGGCTCCAGGCTCGTGGTTACTGACAGCTCAAAGCTCGTAGTTGTTTGTCCTCCCCCCTTCCGCGCAGCACGTGATTGAAGAAATTGTCGGTAACGAGCCTGCCCGCATTGAACGCGCGGTGACCGTCGTCATTCCCGCGTACAACGAAGGCAGCCACGTCGCCGCGCAGGTGCGTGCCGTGCAGGAGACGATGGCCAAAACCGATTGGCCCTACGAGATCATCGTCGTGGACGACGGCTCGAAGGACAACACCGCCCAGGAAGCCGAGTCCACCGGTGCGCGCGTGCTGCGGCGCAACAAGAATCGCGGCTACGGCGCGGCGCTCAAGCTCGGCATCCAGCGTGCGCAGCATGGATGGATCCTCATCACCGACGCGGACGGCACCTACCCCGTCGAGTTCATTCCCGCGTTGCTCGCGCTCGCCGAGCATAACGAGATGATCGTCGGCGCGCGCGTCGGTGAGTCGGTGCAGATCCCGCTCATCCGCCGCCCGGCCAAGTGGTTTCTCAAGCAGCTCGCCAGCTACCTGGCCGGCCAGCGCCTGCCCGATATCAACTCCGGGCTCCGCCTCATGCGTCGCTCGCTCGTGCAGCGCTACGAGGGATTGCTGCCGGACGGCTTCTCCTTCACCACCACCATCACGCTCGCCGCCGCGTGCAACGGTCACGCGGTGGAGTACGTCCCCATCAACTACCACGCGCGGCTCGGAGAATCCAAGATCCGCGCGCGTCACGCCTACGACTTCACGCTGCTGATCCTGCGGACCATTGTCTTCTTCAATCCGCTCAAGGTCTTCATTCCCATCGGCGCGATCCTGTTCGTCTCCGCGCTCGCGAAGTTCATCTACGACGTGACCGTGCGCGGCCTCACCGAGAGCCTGCTGCTCACGCTCATCGGCCCGCTCATCATCTGGGCCGTCGGCCTGCTCGCTGACCAGAACATGCGGATCGCGAGGATGCGTTGAAGCCTTGGATGAAGGCGGTGGTCAGCGTCGGATTGCTGGCGCTGCTGTTCGTGTTGCTCCCGTGGGCACAGGTGCGCGACGCCATTGGACGCCTGCCGCCACGCGTGTGGGCCGGCGTGCTCGTGGGCTTTGTCGCAGGGCATGCGCTTGGCGTCTTCAAGTGGCGCTTGTTCGTGAACGCCGCACGCGCCGGCCTCAGTGGCGTGGACGCCGCGCTCTGCTACGCCGCCGGACTGTTCGCCAATCTCTGCCTGCCGAGCATCGTGGGCGGCGACATCCTGCGCATGGGACTCGTCACGAAGATCACCAAGCGACCCGCCGCGGCGCTCTGGGGCGGCGTGATGGATCGCATCACCGATCTCCTCGCGCTGGCGATCCTCGTCACCGGCGGCGGCCTCATGGCGCGCGGGAGCCTCGAGGGATGGATTGGCCAGGCACTCACCGTTGCACTCGTGGTTGCATTCGGGATGCTCGTGCTCGCGCTCCCACTCGCGCTCAGGCGCCCGCTCGCACGGTGGCCGCGGAAGCTGCGCCGCCCCGTGGGTCGGGGGCTCGTCGGGCTGCGGCAACTCCTGCGACGACCGGGCACCGCGGCGCTTGGACTCCTGTTGTCGCTCACCATCCAGGGCTCGTTCGTGCTGCTCAACGCGTGGCTCGGCCGCTCCATCGGTATCGACATTGGCCTCGCGGTGTGGTTCCTCGTCTGGCCCCTCGCCAAGATCGCCAGCCTGATGCCCATCAGCCTCGGCGGTCTCGCCGTGCGTGAGGCGAGCCTCGCCGCGCTGCTGCTCCCGTTTGGCGTGCCCGTCGCCGTGAGCGTCGTGTGTTCGCTGCTCTGGCAGACCGTCCTCATTGCGGGCGGTTTGTTCGGCGGGCTGATCTGGCTCGTCCTCCACCGCTCGCGGCACATCGCCTTTCGTGCGTCCAATGGACGCGTCACCGTGTTCGAGGTCGCCGAGTGAGTGTTGAGGGATCGAAGCCGCGGGTCGTGATTCTTGGTGCTGGGCCCGCAGGCGTTGGGGGTGCGCAACGGCTGCGTCTCCAGGATCGCGCGAGCGTCACCGTGCTGGAACAGGCGCCGGTGCCCGGTGGCAACGCGGGGAGCTTCGAGCTCTCCGGCATGCGGGTGGACTTCGGGAGTCATCGACTGCACCCGGCGTGCGATCCGAAGATTCTCGCCGACATCAAGACCTTCCTCGGAAACGACCTGCTCGATCGCCCGCGCCATGGCCGCATCGGGCTCCGGGGACGCTGGATCCACTTCCCGCTCAAGCCCGCCGACCTGATGCTCCGCCTCGATCCCGGCTTCGCACTGGGGTCGATGCGCGACATGATCACCAAGCCGTTTCGCGACAAGAGCGCCGCCGACAAGAGCTACGGCGATTTCCTCATGGCGAACCTCGGCCGCACCATCTGCGAGTCGTTCTACTTTCCGTACGCCGGAAAGATGTGGGGCCACTCGCCACACGAGCTGTCGTCCATCCAGGCGAAACGCCGAGTGTCTGCCAGCTCGTTCGCCAAGCTGTTGCGCAAGGTCATGAACTCCGTGCCCGGCTTCAAGCCAAAGGGCTCAGGACGCTTCTTCTATCCTCGCCACGGCTACGGACAGATCAGTGAGGCGTATGCATCGTCGGCCGAGGCACTCGGCGCCGATGTTCGCTATGGGCGACGCGTGACGCGTCTCGTTCCTCCGGCAACCACGAACGACGCGTGGGTGATCGAGGCGGAACACGCGGGCGCTCAGGAGCGGATCGAAGCGGACTACCTGTGGTCCACGATTCCCATCTCGCTGCTGGCGCGACTCATCGGCGATGGCGTGCCGGCCCCCGTGATCGAGGCGGCGGGGAAGATCGAGTCGCGCGCGATGCTGCTCATCTACCTCACGCTGCCCGTAGCGCAGTTCACGGAGTTCGACGCGCACTATTTTCCCAGCGCCGATCTACGCATTACGCGTCTCTCCGAGCCGAAGAACTACGCCGATCTCGGCGCTCCCAAAGGCGCCACGGTCATCTGCGCCGAGTTGCCCTGCGCGCTCGACGACGAATGGTGGCGGATGACCGACGCGCAGCTCGGCGAGCTCGTGGCGGGTGATCTCGCGCGCGCTGGCGTGCCGCTGCCGGTAACACCCACCAGCGTGCACGTGCGACGCCTGCGTCAGGCGTATCCGATCTACCCGATGTTGTAGATCGGATACGAGCGGTGGTTCGAGGTGCTCGACCAGTGGGTGGAGACGGTGCCGAAGTTGCTGAGCTACGGACGGCAGGGCCTGTTCGCGCACGACAACACGCACCACGCGCTTGCGATGGCGTACGCGGCGGCGGATTGTCTGGAGCCGTCAGGCTTTCGGGCTGATCGGTGGGCGTCGTATCGCGAGGAGTTCGAGAAGCACATCGTCGAGGACTGAGACACGCCTCTTCCCACGCGTTGATCGCAAGCCAGGCCCACAGTTCACGGTAATGTGCTCCACATCTGCCGCGTCACGCGCCATTGGCCAGCGGCGTCGCGTGAATACAGAATGAAGTCGGTGGATCGGGACGTCTGCGCCACGGGTTGTTGCCCCTTTTTGGCGTAGGTCCATCCGACTGTCCCGGTGCCGCGGACGAACGCGACACCGCCGCCCCCGCCAACCTCGGCGATCGCGCGCGTGAACGAGGTGATCCGCGTGTGTGACCCGTCCGACGGCCACCAGTACGCGCGGATCGCGGCGAGACCCGTCATGGGCTGCGCGCCTGGCGGCATCAACACCGCATCGGACGCGAACAGGCTGAGCACTTTGGTGGTGTCATCCTTGAGCCATGCATCCACAAAGGCTGAGTCGACGGCGAGAATCGCAGCGCGGTCGGCATCCGATATCGGGACGCTCGTCGGGCGCCGGCCCTGCTCACCCTGCCGCCGCACGTACATGAGGTCGACCGAAGTCGTCCAGGTCTTGCCGCTGTCGGCTGACGTCTGAGCGAATTGGCGAACCGAATCCGCACTCAGATGAAAGAAGGTGAGCCGCGTCGCGAGCCGACCACGCTGCCCGCCGGGCGCGGGCATGTCGCCGGCGTAGACCATGTTTCCGTCCTTGATGCCACCGCGGTAGTCGTGCTGGCCACCGGAGTTGTCCACCCAGGTTTGGCGCCACTGCCCAATGCTTCGGTCGAAGATATTGAAGCTCTGTCCCTCTGACCCGCCTGGAGCGATCCAGTGCTCGGTAACGACGCACCCGTTGTCGTCGAGTGTCACTGTGTTGCGCGCCGCGGGACCCACCGGGCGCGTGCCCGTCGGGCGTACGTCCCAGTCACCCACCCAGAAGTCGAACTCGCGGTAGCGCGCGTCGTGCATGCAAGGCCGGACCAACGCGTCGAACGCGTCGAGCACCGCCTGCCACTGGGCGTGCGACGTGAGGGAGACGAAGTGCGGATCAGCTGCGATCGCCGACGCAGCGACGGGAGCGCGGTTCCCCACCGCCCGCATGAGCTCCGCGATTGCCGCGTCGGGCCTGCGCAACTCGGCCAGGGCCTGAGCGAGTCGGTATGCGGCAATTCCGGCGGGAACGCCGAGTCGCTCCCCTTCCCGGATGTCTGCCTCTCCCTCGACGAACTTTCGGAGCCCCACCAGTGACACACCAGTACGGAAACGCGACAGGGCGTGGCTCGGGTATTTTGCGGAGAGTGCCGAGTAGGCATCAAAGGCACCCTTCCAGTCACCCTGGGCAAACAGTGCGCTGGCCCGTTGGAGGGCGTCCGCCGGTGGTTGAGCGGCTTGTGCTGTCGGCGGCGATTGCGCCATGACGCTTTGCGCGAAGAAGGCCAACACGATGGGGACGAGAACTCGAGTCATGTAACGCATACCGCAAACCTCGGTCGGATGTCTCCTGAACAAGCAAATAGCCAGCGCACGCGAGCGCTTCCACGCCATTGCTCGAATGTCGGCGAAACACACCCTGTCGACTCGGTCCTGTTCCAGGGTTCGGTCGCGTCGATCGGTAAGTTCGCGTGTCCGGTGGGACACCCGTCGTTCCGTGATACAGGACCCATTGAGCGATGCATCGTGGTGTTTCCGCGCACGAGCGTGTGGATTCGGCACGAGGGGTCGCGGCCATTCGTGGCCGATCCGAATGTCGTCACCATCTACAACCGCGCACAACGCTACGAGCGTGCGCCGCTATCGCCCGACGGCGACCGTTGCGATTGGTTTGCCTTATCCGACGATGTGGCCCGCGACGTCGTAGCCGCCTTCGATCCGGGCGCCGCCGAGCAAGACCGTGGACCGTTCACCTTTCAGCATGCCCCGAGCTCGCCAAGCCTGTACCTGGCGCAGCGGTGCCTCGCGCGGCGCGTCGCGACCGTCGCTGCTGATGCGCTGGACACCGAGGAGGCAGTGATCGATATCGTGGCTCGCGTCCTCGCCCTGGCGTATGGGCGCCCTCAGGCACCGCTCGCACTTCGCTCGGCGGCGCGGCGACGCCGTCGAGACCTCGTCGAACATACCAAGGCCGAACTCATCCGGACGGTCGCGGACAACCGATCGGCCGCCGACCTTGCGCATACGGTTGGTACGTCCGTGTTCCACCTCTGCAGGATCTTTCGCGCGCACACCGGCTGCACGATGCACGAGTACCGCACGGGCCTGCGCGTGCGGCTCGCACTGGAGTTGCTCGCCGAGGGGGCCGGCCTGATTTCGTTGTCCCAGGTGGCGTTCCAGCTTGGCTTTGCCAGCCACGCGCACTTCGTGCGACTCTGTCGGCAGCATTTGGGCGCACCACCCGGGACCGTGAGGACGCGGTTGCGAGCAACTGTCCCGGTGTGACAAACACCGAACACTGGCGGGCTTCCGTGCTGAGCGGTGGGCGCCGCATCGTGGTGACGCATGAGATCACCCACCCGTCCATCTTTACGTCAGTTGTGAAGCCGCTCACTGCAGCGGTGGCGCGCGTGCGTGTACTCCCCGGAACACCACATCATGCTCGAATGGCTCGCCATCTTCGCAGTTTTCTTCATCCTCTACAAATTCCGTTCGCGGATTGGGGCGCTCGAAGAGCGAGCGGAGCAGCTCAATCGCACTATTGCCGAATTGCGCGCGCGGTTGCTGGCGCAGCAGGGCGCTCCGGCGCCGCGCAGCAGCACCGTCTCGTCGGCAGCCCCTGAGCCGCGCACCGCGCCGGCCGCCGATTTCCGCGCCGAGCCCGCCGAGCTCCGTACCGCGCCGCCCCCGCGGCCCATGCCGGCGCCGGCGCCGCCTCCCATCCCGGGCGATTCTCCGGGCTACGTCTCGGCTCGCGTAGCGGACGCCCTGCGTCGCCCGCCCGAGGCAGTTCCGCTTGGCGAAGCTCCACCGGTTGCGACGCCGGTAGCAGCGTCCGAGACCCACGTTCCGCCGTCCGCGCCGCGGCCCTCCGAGGCGCCTCCTCGCCTGTCCACCGAGCCGCCCGCTCCGCCCGCTGATCGGCCACCGCGCCCCACCATTGCGCCGCGCCCGCCCGAGCCGCCCGCGCCGCCGTTCGACTGGGAGAAGCTCATCGGCGTCAAGCTGTTCTCGTGGATTGCCGGCGCGGCGCTCGCGATCGCAGCCGTGTTTTTCCTTCGCTACTCGATGGACCACGGCTGGCTGCGCCCCGAGATCCGCATGGCCATCGGCCTGCTCGTCGGCATCGGGCTGCTCATCGCGTGCGAGCTGAAGGCGGCGCGCGATTATCCGCAGACCGCAAATGCCATGGACGCGGCCGGAATCGCCATTCTATTTGCCACCGGTTTCGCCTCCTTCGCGCTCTGGCATCTCGTTCCGCCAATGGCCGCATTCGCGATGCTCCTGCTCGTGACGGGCGTCGCCGTGCTGCTCTCGATCCGGCGCAACTCGATGTTCATCGCGCTGCTCGGCCTGCTGGGCGGCTTCTCCACGCCCGTGCTGCTATCGTCTGGCCAGGATAATCCCATCGGCCTGTTCGGCTACCTGCTGCTGTTGAACGCGGGGCTCGCGTGGGTGGCGTACAAGAAGCGGTGGCCTGCGCTCACCGCGATCAGCATGGTGCTCACCACGCTGTATCAGTGGGGCTGGGTGATGAAGTTCCTCACGGCGGACAAGATGCCCCTCGCCGTAGGGATCTTCCTCCTCTTTCCCATCTTCACCGTCATCGCGCTGGCCATCGGCAACTCGGGCTATGCGTCTGACTACGACGACGGCGACACCTCGCCGCTGTTCAAGCACTCGTTGTTCGCGCTCACCGCGCGTGCGAGTGCGGCGCTTCCCCTGCTCTTCTCGTTGTATCTCGCAACCGTGCCGGCGTACGGCGCGAACTTCGGAATCCTGTTCGGCTT
>JANOIJ010000068.1:0-8280 GCA_031407575.1 Gemmatimonadaceae bacterium
GAAGTCCGTGGCCTTGATGCCAGTCGCGGGGTCCGGCGCGAAGCCCACCATCGCAGGCAGCAGGTAGTTGTCCGCCGCGACGTGCAGGAACACCTCGCCCGTCGAGCGGACGCTCGCGGCCGGCCGCCACTCGTACTTGTCGACGGGCATCGCTTTCGCGAGACCGGCGAGCTTGGACTGGACGTCGGCGACGTCCTTGATGAGCTCTCCCATGACGCCCGCGCGCTGCTGCGCGGCGCATGGCGTGGCGAGCGACATCACGGCGACTACCGCGATGACGGCGTGGCGAAGACGACTGGACATGATCACTCCGGTGGGAAGTGGTTGGACCCGAGAACAACTCGAGCGAGGATTTCTGTCGGCTGGACCCTCGTCGTCGTCGCATGCGTCACTCGCCGCGCGGCCAGACTTTCCAATGCACGACCTGCCTCGACACGGCGAACCGCTCTCAGGGCGCAGACACAATGTGCCAGGCGCGCGACGCCACCATCACATCGCCGCTCACGCGGCGGTTTCGCTCATCGAGCCGAAGCGGATACAGTCCCCACGGCGTGATCAGCGCGTACACGCCTTCCCGAATGGCCCGCACCGGAAGCCGGGCGACGCGCACGCCCTCCTCGTCGAGCAAACGGCCGTACCCCTCGGGCACCGAGATGGAACCCGTATCCCCAGCGATAGCCCATGTGCCGGACGCCGGCGCACCAGCGAACGTGCCGCCGTACGTGCCGCTCGTCGCAATCGCGCGGCGGCGGCGATCGGATGCAAACAGCGCCTCGGCCACGACCATCGCCGTGGACTCGATCGACGAGACCCACCTGACATTCGTCTGGATCGCGATGGACGAGCTGTCGTCGCGAAACATCATCACCACGCTGCGCGCGCCATCGTTGACGCCGGCATGGTGCGCGATGGGTCGCCCCCGCCAGTCCGCGCTCACGCGCCAGCCCAGTCCCACGCCCGTCGGCGTTCCGTCCGTCGCACGCTGTTCCCGGAACGCCATCTGCACGACGGAATCGGACAAGTACCCGTTGAAGTACGCGCGCGTCATGCGAACCAGGTCGGCTGGTGTGCTGCGGAGACCTGCGCCGGCCCAGCTGTAGCTGTAGTCGCGATGTGCCGGCAGCGGGACCAGCTGCCCCTTCACGCGCTCGTAGATCTGTGCGGTCGCCGGTGTCGGGCGGTCGCGCCGCATGGGCCCTGTACCAGGCATATCGAGCGGGCCGAGCACTTCCGCGTTCAGGATCGACAGGATGGGCCGCGAGTCGGCCGCCTCCATGATCGCTGACAGAAGCGTGAAGCCGTGCGTGGAATAGTTGTATCGCGCGCCGGCAATGCCGACCCGCGGAGCGCGGGAAAAGACGTCCAGCGCTCCCAAAGCCTCCTCGTACTGGCGGTCGGGAGGCATGGACCCGGGTCCGTAGTGCGGTAGTCCGGACAGGTGCGCCGCCAGGAGCCTCGCGGTGATGCGGTCCGCAGAGTCAGGGAACGCGGGGATCACGCGTCGGACGGGAAGGTCGAGGTCCAACACGCCGCGCTGGTACAGTCGCAGTGCGGCGGTGGCGGTGATGACCTTGGACACCGACGCCGCCCCGAACTGCGTCGACGAGTCGACGGGCGCCCCTGACGCGTTCCGCACGCCGAACCCCGCCGCGTACACGACCCGATCGTGGCGCATGGCGGCGACGCTGAGACCGGGCAGGCGCGCCGTCTCTCGCAAGAGCGCTGCAATCTCACTCACGAGCGCGATGTTCGGCTCCGGGGCCTGTGACACCGCCGGTGCCCGTACCGCGCGGCCGGACTCCGCCTGCGGGGACGACATGGCAGTGGCCATCGCCAAGGCGGTGACGAGGATCATGTAGCGGTACATTGTGATGTCCTGACTGATGGTTTAAGCGCTGGGTCCCACGTGCGCTGGTGCTGCGGTTGGTCAGCCTACGCAGTCGACGCGCTGGCCTGAAGGGACGGCGCGGTGAAGCAAGGAGATGCACGGTGAACGTGGGTAACAGCGCGGTTCCGGCCATGCCGGTCATCGTCGTGGACCGGCTGACAAGAACCCTGTTCGGGCCGGCCGGCGAGCAGGTGGAACTCCCGCTGCTCAGCCTGCGTCTGCTCGAAACACTCGCCGTCTCGAGCCCCGCATTCGTCGGGGCCGAAGCGCTGCTTCAACAGGTGTGGCCCGACACCCACATCGGCGCAGATGCGCTCAAGCAGCGGGTGCGCCTGCTGCGCGTGGCGCTCACCTCGGCCGGCTATGACCCTCGGCTGCTCGACAGCGTGCGCGGTGAGGGATACGCACTCCGCGCCACACTGCGCGACGCGACCCTGGGTCCACCGGTCCAGGCCGACACGCCGCCGTCCGGCAGGCAACCGGCGCGACGTTGGGCGATGCTTGGAGCTGGCGTATGCGTCCTCGTCCTCCTCTTGGCCGTCATACTGCGCAACGGACCTTCAGGCGCCGTCGTGGAGCCGATTGGACCGTCGCCAGTGCGCATCGGCATTGCGACGCCCGAGGGGAGTCCCGTCGGGCGATGGCTCCTCGACGCCCTCGCTGGCAACGCGCATGTGCTCGTGGTGCCCGTGGCGTCCGCAAGGGACCCCGGCGCTGTGCCGGCCTGCGAGACGGCGAACCAGGTTCATCTCTGCCTGCGCGCAACGCCCGTCGACAGCGACACCACGCGTCTGACGCTCACGCTCCAGCAGGTGACGACCGGTGCGATTCTGCTCCGTGCCGAGGCACGCGCCTCGGATGGAGCCGCTGCCGTGTCACCATTCGTGCTGCAACTCGCGCAGTTCGCGTCGCCCGGGGTATTGCGGTGGATCGGCGGGAAAACCGGAGCTGGTGACCACGCGTTCACGCAGTTCCGCGAAGGAGCACGCCTGTTGGCACGTTGCGATGTCGCCGCTCGCAACGATGTAATTGCCGGCCTGCGCGGCGCCGCGGACCGCTCGCCGAACTTTCTCCCCGGCCGCGCGATGCTGGCCGTCCACGAAATGGAGGATGCCATCTCTCGAGCGGATACCGTTCACGTCGCACAAGTGATGCGCCGAGCGGACACCCTCGTCGCATTGTCAGCGGATCTCGCACTGGCCCATGTGGCCATTTCGCGCGGAGCGGCGATGCTCGGGGTGGACTCGCTGGCCCGGACTGCCGCGGCGCGCGCAACCCGCCTGCAACCCCTGCTCGCGCGCTTCTTCGATGAGTCCAGGTGCCGCACGGAGCGAGCCCCATCAAAGCAATAGCGCGCACCGCTTGCCGGGCGACCGCGTGCTGGCCGCGCTACGGGAAGTACGGCCGGATCAAGTAAGGTCGTCGTAGCGCGAAGGTGCAGATCCTTCGACTTCGCTCAGGATGACAAGGTGCAGATCCTTCGACTTCGCTCAGGATGACAGCTCGCGGTCAGCTCAGGCGCGCCACGCCACCGGGTGCAGCGCCGCCTTGAGATACTCCACGAATCGCGACGTACGCGCCGAGCGTCCGCGGCGTGCGCCCACGAACGCGACGACGTCCGCGGGCGGCAGGCGGTAGTTGCCCAGCAGGCGCACGAGACGACCCTCGCGCAGGTCGTCGGCCACCGACCACTCCGATCGCACGATGATCCCATGTCCCGCGATCGCCCACTCACGCACCACGTCGCCGTCATTGCTGGCGAGTCGAGGCTCGATGCGCACCTGCGTCACCACGCGCGCCGCGTCGGTGAAGCGCCACAGCGTGACGTCCTCGTCGTTCTCGCGCAGCGCGATGCATTGATAGTTCAGCAACTCGCGTGGCTCCGCAGGCGTGCCGAACTGGGCGACGAATGCCGGCGACGCGCAGACGAAGCGGTCGTTCGGCGCCAGTCGGATCGCCGCGAGCGACGACTCGCGAGGCTCGCCGATGTGCACCGCCACGTCCCACGAGTTGTCCGGCGCGCGACCAAGCCGGTCGGCCAGCACGAGATCGAGCGTCACCTCCGCATGTTCATCGAGGAAGCGTGCCGCGAGCGGAGCGACATATCGTCGCCCGAAGCCGAACGGCGCCAGCACCCGCACGTGTCCCGCCACCACACCACGGCGGCTGGCGAGCGCCTCCTCCAGACTCGCGAGATCATCGTTGATCGCTCGACCTCGGCGGTCCAGCAGTTCGCCCTCGTCGGTGAGCGTGATGCGCCGCCCACTCCGCTCGATGAGCCGCACACCCACGCGTCGCTCGACGTCCTGGAGCCGCTGCGTGACGGCGGACGGCGTCACGTCGAGCTCACGGGCGGCGCCGGCGAGCGACGGCGAGCGGGCAAGGATCGCGAAGAATTGCAGATCTGCGCTGGAGAGCATTAATCCAGACCTAAAGGAAACAATTGCCGACGCGGTGCTGAAACTATACGCTCGGCATCCCGTCCTGCAAAGGCACAACTCACGCGTTTGTCCCCCACCTACCGCTCATGCTCTCCGTCTCCGGCGTCTCCAAGACCTATCCCAACGGCGTCGTTGCCCTGCGTGGCATCACGCTCAACGTCGGACGAGGCCTGTTCGGGCTGCTCGGCCCCAACGGCGCGGGCAAGTCGTCGCTGATGCGCACGCTCGCCACGCTCCAGGAGCCCGATCAGGGCACGGTCACGTTCGACGGCCAGTCGGTGTTCGCCGACCCCACGGCGCACCGTGGGCAGCTCGGCTACCTGCCGCAGGACTTCGGCGTCTATCCCGGCATTTCCGCGCTCGAGTTGCTCGATCACCTCGCGCTGCTCAAGGGACTCACGGTACGCGCCGACCGGCGTGCGCAAGTCGAGGCGCTGCTCGCGCAGACCAACCTGTGGGAACACCGTCGCCGCGCCGTGAGCGGGTTCTCCGGCGGCATGCGCCAGCGCTTCGGCATCGCGCAGGCGCTGCTCGGCGATCCTCGGCTCCTCATCGTGGACGAGCCCACGGCCGGTCTCGATCCCGAGGAACGCAATCGCTTTCACAACCTGTTGAGCGAAGTCGGCGAGAACGTCGTCGTCATTCTCTCCACGCACATCGTGGAAGACGTGCGGCAACTCTGTTCGCGCATGGCCATTCTCGCCGACGGGCAGGTGCTGTCCGAAGGCGTGCCTGACGATCTCGTTCGCGAGCTGGACGGCCGGGTTTGGGGAAAGACCGTCGTCAAGCAGCAGGTCGCCGAGCATCAGGCAGCGATGCGCGTGCTGTCGGCGCAGTTGCATGCCGGCCAAACTCGTTTACGCGTGCTGTCCGATTCCGCGCCCGACGCAACATTCGCCGCGGTCACTCCAGATCTCGAGGACGCATACTTCCGTGCGCTGAACGGCCGCATGGCCGAACAGCGCGCGGTCTGAGGCGCCGAGTCATGCTCATGGCTCTTCTCGGCTTCGAATGGCGGTATCACACGCGCCGGCTCACGTTCGCCGCGGCCGTCCTCGTGATTGGTGGCATGGCGGCAATGATGGTCAGCACGGGATATGGCGGGCAGGCAGTGCACGTGAACTCGCCGTACAGCGTCATGCTGTCGATGGGGCTGCTCTCGCTCATCTGCGTCCTCGTGATGACGATCTTCTGCGCCAACGCGATGCTGCGAGACGTCGAGCACGGGATGACGGAGTTGATCTTCTCGCGTCCCATCGGCAAGACACGCTATCTCGCGAGCCGGTTTGTCGGCGTGCTGCTCGTCGGCATGACGGTGATGACCATCGGCGCGGCCGTGCTGATGCTCGCTCCAATGGCGATGGGCGTGGAAGCCGACCGGCTCGGACCAATGCGCGTCTTCCACTATGCGTGGCCGCTGCTGACGCTCGTGCTGCCCAACCTCATCGTCGCCTCGGCCATCCTCGTTGCTGTGGCGACGCTCACACGCAGCACCATTGCCACGTACGTCGGCGGCATCGCGCTCTACGCGTTGTACTGGGTGACGGCGCTCCTCGTGAGCTCGCCGCTCATGGCCGGATCGGCGCCGCCCACCGCGGAAGCGCTGGCGCGCGCCGCTCTGCTCGATCCGTTCGGGCTGTCAGCGTTCTTCGAGCAGACGCGCTACTGGCTGCCGGCCGAGCGTGACGTGCGGACGGTGTCGTTGAGCGGACGGTACCTATGGAATCGCATTCTGTGGCTCGGCATCTCGGGTGTGGTGTTCGCGGTGGTGCACGTGCGCTTCCAGTTCCACGTCGCGAGCGTGGCCACCACGTCTCCTCGCTGGCGCTGGCTGCGCCGGTCCGCGAGCGACGCGTCCCCAGCGCCCGCGCATGGGTACCGTCCACTCACGCCCTCGCGTACCGGCGCGAGCGCATTCTGGCGTGCGCTCTGGTCTGCGACGCGCATGGAGCTACGCCTGTTGCTGCGCGGATGGCCGTTCGTGACGCTCCTGGCCCTGTGGGCGTTCGTCGCGGGCATGGAAGCATTCGGGCAACTCGGTGGCGAGTATCGCACGCGCATGCTGGCGACGAGTGGACTCGTTGCCGAGGCGCTGCAACAGCCGCTGCTGCTCCTCGGCATCGTCACGCTGTTGTACTTCGCGGCGGAGGTGGCATGGCGCGAGCGTGCGGTGGGCGTCGACCCATTGATCGATGCAACACCGGCGTCGAACGCGGTGTTCTATCTCGCCAAGTTGGTGGCGTTGTGCGCGACGCCGATGGTGCTTGGCCTCGTCGGGATCGCGGTGGGGCTCGGCGTGCAACTCTCGAGCGGTGAGACGCGAGTGCAGCCGCTCGTGTATCTCGCTGTGCTCTGGTTCACCGGCGCTCCGCTGGTGCTCCTCGCTATCGGCGTGCTGGCATTGCAGGCGATCAGCACCAATCGATGGCTCGGGATGCTCGGAGGGCTCGCGCTCGTGGTGGTCGCGCGCGAGGGCGCGTCGCTTGGCCTCGCGCATCCGATGCTGCGCTTCACTGCTGCACCGCTGGTGTCGCACTCCGACCTCGACGCGTTCGGGCCGGCAGCGACGTCGTTCGCGGCATTCATGCTGTACTGGAGCGCGTTCGCGCTGTTGCTGGCGTGCGTGAGCTGGGGCGTGTGGCGTCGCGGCCTCGACGCCGGCGTGCGCGCGCGTCTCGGCGCGATACCGCGCGCGTGGGGACGCGTGGGCACGCGGATCGCCGCGACGGCCATCGTCCTCTTCGTCGCCATTGGCGGCGCGCTCTTCTGGCAGACGAGCGTCGTGCACGCGTGGGAAAGTGCGGAGACGCGAGCCGACTGGCGCGCGGAGTATGAGGGCACGTATCGCCGGCTCGCTCGCGTGGCGCAACCGCGCATCGTGGCGGTGCGCATCGAGGTGGACATGCATCCCGCGCAGCGGCGCGCCGACGTGCGCGGCACGCTGACGCTGGAGAACCGAAGCACGCAGCCGATCGACACGCTGTGGGTGGTGCTCGGGCGCGATGCGGAGCGCGTGACGATGACGGTGTCCGGTGCGCGGCTCGTGCAGCACGACGCGCGCTTTGGCATGCATGTGTTCGCGCTGGCGCGGCCGATGGCTCCCGCGGGCACGCGAGAGCTCACCTACGCGCTGACGCTCGATCGCTCCGGTATTCGCGCCGATGGCTTCGAGTATGATGTCGCGGCGAACGGCAGCTACCTGGTGAGCAGCGATGTGGTGCCGTCGCTCGGGTATCGCGGACGATACGAGCTCTCGAGCCCTGCGGAGCGGCGAGCGCGATTGCTCGGCGACGCGAGCGAACAGTACGCGCCACTTTCAGCGGCCGATTCCCTCGCTGCGGAGGCGCGCCGCGCCGGCCAGGATCCGGCATGGATCGCACTCGACGCGACGGTCTCCACGTCGGCCGACCAGACTGCGCTCGCGCCGGGCAGACTTGTGCGCGCATGGACGCAGGACGGCCGGCGATACGCACAGTACGTCATGGGACAGGCAACGACGGCGCGCTTTGCATTCACGTCCGGCCGCTACGCGGTGCGGCGCGTGCAGCACGGCGCGGTGGCGGTCGAGATGTGGTTTCATCCGGAGCACGACCGCAACGTCGACAACATGCTCGCGACGGCGACGCGGTCGCTCGACGTGCTCGGCGCGCGGTTCGGCAAGTACCCGCACACGACGCTGCGCATGGTCGAAGTCCCGTTATGGTGGCAGTTCGGCGCGTTCGCTGCGCCGGGCATGCTGTACTTCACCGAGGACCGTGGCATGCTCACCGACACGCGTGTGGGCGACGTGGATCTCGTCTCGCGGCGGGTCGCGCACGAGGTCGCGCACCAATGGTGGGGCCACACCGTGGAGCCGCTCAACGTAGCGGGGGCCACGATCATCGTCGAGTCGCTCGCGAAGTACTCCGAGCAGCTGGTCGTCGCATCGCTGCGCGGCGAGGGCGCGCTGCC
>JANOIJ010000300.1:0-23480 GCA_031407575.1 Gemmatimonadaceae bacterium
CATTCGTGCGTCCCGGCCAGACGCTCTCCGGTGTTGGATTCAAGACCGACCCGCAACTGACGCGCTTCCAGGGCTTTGGCGGCGGCAAGTCGCGCGGCTCCATCACGCTGCCGGCACAATGAGAGCCACTGTCGTTGCGGCGATATGGCTCACCTGCGCGGTTGGCACCACAGGGGCTCAGCCCGCGCCATCGGGCAAGTGTGCCTTGAACCTCGAGTTCGACCGCATCAACACCGTGCAGCTTCCGAGCGGGCAACGCAACACGTTCTTCGGCGGTAACATCGTGGCGCGATGCCCGTCGCAAAAGATGGTGCTCAAGTCGGACAGCCTGGAGGTGTACGGCGATGAGGGGCGGTCATTCTTCCTTGGCCACGTGGACTACAAGGAGCCGCGACTGTCGCTGAAGTCTGATTTCCTCACGTACTTCCAGAAGGAAGAGCGCATGCTCGCGTTCCTCAACGTGGACGCGAAGCTGCAGAGTGGCTCGACGCTCAAGGGCAACTCGCTCGAGTACTTCCGGATCATTCCTCGCGTGCGGCCCAAGCAGCGTGGCATCGCCGTGGGCCGCCCCACGATGTCGCTCATCGAGCGGGACGCGCAGGGCAAACCCCAGCCGCCCGTGACGGTGACGGGCAACAACATCTGGCTCGAGGGTGACAGCGTCGTCGCGTCGTCAGGAGAGGTCGTGGTCGTGCGGCCCGAGCTGACCGCGACGGGCGACTCATTGTATCTCGACGGCGGCAGTGGGCTGCTGCGCATCATGCGCACGCCCAAAATCACGGGGACGAAAGGCCGGCCGTTCACGCTTGTCGGCGAGACGATCGATCTCCTCTCACGCCGCCGCAAGCTCGAGCGCGTCGTCGCGCGCACCGGCGCCGAGGCGGTGAGCGAGGACTTGAATCTCAAGTCGGATACGATCGACCTGCGTGTGACCGACGACCTCTTGCAGCGCGCCATCGCGTGGGGGAAGAACAGGGCTCGCGCGACGTCACCGTCGCAGACCGTCCTCGCCGACTCCATCGACGTCATCATGCCGGGACAGCGCGTCCGCGAGATGCACGCCCTCCGCAAGGCATCGGCCGAGGGGCTTCCAGACACGACGAAGTTCCGGACGACAGAGAAGGATCGCCTCACCGGCGACACCATCCTGGCCTATTTCGACTCCATCCCCGCGCGCGACACCGTGACGAAGCCGAGTATTCGCCAGCTGCTCTCCATCGGCAGTGCGACGTCGTTCCAGCAGCTTGCGGCGCGCGACACCTCGATCCGGTGTCCGACGATCAACTACGTGATCGGAAAGCGCATCACCGTGTCGTTCGATTCGGCAAAGGTGAAGACGGTGCTGGTCGAGGGACAATCCGGCGGTGGGTTGTTCGAGCCGGATACCACGCGCAAGGGCACGGCCGCGTGCGGAGCATCGGGCGCCAAGGCCACAGCTCCCTCGGCGGCTCCGCCTGGCTCACTGCCTCCCGGTTCCACGCCTCCGCCGACATCTCCGCCCGCGACCACCACCCCGCCTCCCCCAGCCGTGCCCGGTCGGCGCCCATGACGGGCCCCATGAATTCTCCGGCACTGCAAGCGCTGATCGATCGGGTCGCGCGCGGCGACCGCTCCACGGCCCACGCGCTGCATGCCCTGATTTCCGCCGCGAACCAAGACGGCGTCGCCACGCTCGACGACGTCGCGGTGATCTATCGTCGCGACTACCTCTCCGCCCAGCGGGCGGCGGGCCGCGATGCCGAGCGCGAGGCTGGGGAGTTGAGCATGGACCAGGTACGAGCCAACCTGGCGACGTCCGTGCTGCCGCGGCTGGCATCGGATGGCGTGGTGCAGCTCCCAACGGTCATCGAGCCCACGGTGTCACTGCGTATCGCGTCCACGCTATGGGCGGAGATCAGGGGCGTGCGCGAGGAGCTGGCCGACGTCCTGCGCCACACGGGTGACCACTCGACCGTGCGTGAAATCCGGCCGACACCTCCGCCTCGGCTCACGACAGAGCTGGGCAGTGTGCTCGAAGCCCAAGGGTTGTCGAAGATTTACCGTCGTCGCCGTGTGGTGAACGACGTGGCCCTGCGCTTGCAACAGGGCGAGATTGTCGGACTGCTGGGCCCGAATGGAGCGGGGAAGACGACCACGTTCTACATGATTGTCGGACTCATCCAGCCGTTGAGTGGGCGCATCATGCTGGACGGGGCGGACATCACGTCCATGCCGATGTACAAGCGGTCGCGGAAGGGCATTGGCTACCTCTCGCAGGAGCCGTCCATCTTCCGGAAGCTGTCCGTCGAGGACAACATCGTGGCGATCCTCGAAACGTTGCCGCTCTCCAGGGAGCAGCGTAAGGAGCGCCTCGAGAAGCTGCTGCGTGAGCTGAGCATCGAGCACCTGCGGAAGAGCAAGGCGTACCAGCTGTCGGGCGGTGAGCGGCGGCGCCTGGAGATTACCAGGGCGTTGGTGACCGAGCCAAAGTTCATGATGCTGGACGAGCCGTTCGCCGGCGTCGATCCCATCGCCGTGCACGATATCCAGACCATCGTGGCGAACTTGCGGACGCGCGGGATTGGCGTATTGATCAGCGATCACAATGTGGAGCAGACACTGGATATCGTGGACCGCGCCTACATCATGTTCGAAGGGAAAGTGCAGGTGTCGGGCACCGTGCGCGAGCTCGTGTTCGATGACACGGTGGCGGACAATTACCTCGGACCGACGCTGACGGCGCGCCTCCGCGCCCGGTTCACGGCCGAGATGCAGGGAGACGGGCAATGAGACCGGGCCTCGGCCAGCATACGCAGCTCAAGCAGGAGCTGAAGATCAATCCACGCCTCTATCAGGCGATGGATCTCCTGTACATGCCGCTGCTCGATCTCCAGAACCACCTCAAGCAGGAGCTCCTCAACAATCCGTTCCTCGACATGATCGAGCCGGACGAGGAGGATGAGGACGATGGCGTAGAGCCGCAGGAGGAGGTCAACCAGGAGACCGAGGCGGAGAAGGAAGAGAAAGGCGAGATCGACTGGGAGGAGATCCTCCTCGACGGCTTCGACGCGGGCGGTCGGCGCGAGGAGCACGAGGAACGCGAGTACTACGAGCCGGTCACGGTGGACACGCGCGACCTGGCCGATCACCTGCGCGATCAGGTGTCGCTGCTGGATCTCAACGGCCGGCAGATGTACCTGGCCGACGAGTTCATCGGGAACATCAACGAGGACGGGTACCTCGCCTGCGGCCTCGAGAAGATCGTCGAGGGCGTGAACGAGAGCGTGCAGAAGGTCGCCGACGAGTTGGATCGCGAAGTCAGCGACCTCCAGCTGTACACGATGACCGAAGCCGAGACGATGCTGAACGTCATCCAGAGCCTCGACCCGCCGGGCGTCGGCGCGCGCGACCTCCGCGAGTGCCTGATGCTCCAGCTTCGTGAAGCGGGCCTCGAGCACTCCGTGCCGTTCCGCCTGGTCCGCGACTGCTTCGACGAGCTGATCGCGCACCGCTGGAGCGAGATCTCCAAGCGCTTCGGCATCAGCCCCATCGACGTCCAGAAGGCTGCCGACGAGATCGCGAAGCTCGATCCCAAGCCGGGGCTCGTGTATAGCGACGCGAGCGACAACTACATCATCCCGGACCTCATCGTCGACAAGATCGACGGCAAGTACCACGTCTTCCTGAACGACGCCAACCTCCCGCGTCTCAAGCTCAGCAAGGCGTACCAGGAGATCGCGCGCGACAAGAAGAAGTTCGACGGCGAGAACAAGGAGTTCATCTCGAACAAGCTCAACTCGGCGAACTGGATGATCCAGGCCATCGAGCAGCGCCGGCAAACGATGCTCAAGGTCATGAACTACATCGTCGAGCGGCAGCGCGAGTTCTTCGAGAAGGGGGTGCAGTTCCTCAAGCCGCTCACGCTGCGCGAGGTGGCAGAGGTCATCAGCATGCACGAGAGCACCGTGAGCCGCGTGACGAACGAGAAGTTCGTCCAGACTCCGCGGGGCGTCCTGCCGCTGAAGTTCTTCTTCTCGTCGGGACTCTCCACCACCGCCGGCGAGGATGTGTCCGCACGTGGCATCAAGGCGCAGATCCAGAAGCTCGTCGGAGACGAGAACCCGAAGCATCCGCTCACGGACCAGGCGATCGTCAACATCCTGAAGGAGACTGGTGTGCAGATCGCGCGACGCACCGTGGCCAAGTACCGCGACCAGCTCGGCGTGCTCTCGGCCCGGATGCGCAAGCGGGTATGATGACGGACGAACGGGCGCGTACGTCTACGCCGTTCGTCGCGCGACGCCACACCACCGCGGATGTCTCCGTGCTCGTGCCGGCCAAGGACGAGGCGGAGAATCTCCCCCTCTTCATGGCGCTGGCGGCCGAGGCGTTCGCCGCCAACCCGGCGACGCGCTACGAGGTGGTCGTCGTGGACGATGGCTCAGTGGACGACAGCTGGGCGGTGCTGCAGCGGCTCGAGGCGGAGTATCCCTTTCTGCACGCGGTGCGGCACCGCTCCAAGCGGGGCATCGCTGACGCACTTCGTACTGGGTATCTCAATTCGTCGGGTGGAGTGCTGGTGTTCTATCCGGCCGATCTCCAGTTCAAGCCGGAGGACATCCCGCGCCTCGTCGAACCGATCCTCGACAACCGCGCCGACATGGTGACGGGGTTCAAGCAGGGCGAGTACGAGAAGGCCTTCGTGTCCAACATCTATAATGGACTGAGCCGAGCGCTGTTCGACGTGCCGGTGAAGGACCTCAATTCGGTGAAAGCATACCGCCGTGAGATCATGGACGTGCTACCCGTCCGTCCTGATTGGCATCGCTTCATGATCGTCATCGCGGCGGACCAGGGCTTCACGGTGACCGAGATTCCGGTTCCGCTGTACCCGCGCAATGCCGGCAAGTCGAAGTTCGGATTGTCGCGCATACCGATTGGCGTGCTGGACATGTTGTCGGTGTGGTTCGAGCTCAAGTTCGGCAAGAAACCGCTTCTCGCGTTCGGGATGCTTGGCGCCGCGCTGTTCACCATCGGCGTGCTCGCTGGCGTGTTCGCGCTGGTGGTGCTCGCCGTCACGGGGCAGGGGATTCGCCCAGTCTGGACCGTCATCACCACCTGCCTCGTCCTCGGCAGCGTCTTCTTCGCCACCGGGCTGCTCGGCGAACAGATCGCGGGGCAGCGTGCCGAGTTGCGCGAGCTGCGCCGCCAGGTGGATGAGATGCGCGCCGCGCGTGAGAGCCAGCCCCGGCAGTGAAAGTTCTCTTCCTGACGCATTCGTTCCCGCGCGACGACGGGGACGCGGCGGGGTCGTTCGTGCTTCGCCTCGCGCGAGCGCTGGCCGCCGAAGGCGTGACCGTCCGCGTCATCGCACCTGGTGCGGCCGGGCTCGAGGCGCACAGCACGCTTGGCGGCGTGGACGTGCATCGCTTTCGCTATGCGCCGCGCAAGTACGAGACGCTCGCGTATGGCGGGAACATGGCGGCGCAGGTACGCGAGTCGTGGAGCGCCCGTGTCACGATGGCTGGGTTCCTCGGCGCCGAGTTCCGTGCGGGCGTGAGTTCGCGCCGAGAGTTCCAGCCAGCGGTCATTCATGCGCACTGGTGGTTCCCGAACGGCGTTGCGGCCACGTGGGTCGCGCGAATGGGTGGGTTGCCCCTCGTGACCACGCTGCACGGCACCGACGTCCGCATGGCGCGTAGTATTTCGGCCTCGCGTCCCGTGTTTCGCCACGTGCTCAAGCACTCCTCGGCGGTCACGGCGGTGTCGCGATGGCTGGCGCACGAAACACAATCCATCGTCAGCGTCCCGCCGCCAATTGTGGCGCCGATGCCCGTTGCCACAGAGCTGTTCGACGTCAGGACATCGGCGCCGAGGACGCGACGGCTGCTGTTCGTCGGCCGACTGATGGAACAGAAGGGCATCGACCTACTGCTCGGCGCACTCGGACAGTTGCCCGCGGACGTTGGGCTCGACGTCGTCGGCGACGGGCCGGACCGCGCAGCGCTGCAGACGCTTGCGGCGACGCTCGGCGTGGCTGCTCGCGTCCAGTGGCACGGGGCGGTGAAGCAGCACGCGCTCCCTGCGCTGTACCAGCGCGCGCTTGCGCTCGTGGTGCCGTCGTCGGAAGAGGGACTGGGTCTCGTGGCGGTCGAGGCGCAGCTGAGCGAGACGCCGGTGATCGCATTCAATTCCGGCGGGCTGCCCGATGTCATCCAGCACGATCGCACGGGCGTTCTCGTGCAGGAGCGCACGGCGGACGCGCTCGCCGCGGGGCTGCAGGCGCTTCTGGCGCGCGAGGACGCTGGCGCCAGCATGGGCGCCGCCGGACGGTTGCACGCCCTCGCGACGTTTGCGCCGGAATCGGCGGCGCGGCGCTACGCGGACATCTACCGATCCGTCATTGGACGCAGCGCGTCGTAGGACGCTGCTTCGCGCCGCCGGCTGGGTCATCGTCGGCGTCATTGCGGTCAAAGTCGGCATGGCCCTCGCCGAGGGACTCGGCGATCTCCGCAGCCAACCGCTCGCGACGGATCCCCGATGGGGATACGTCGCACTGTCCGGAGCGGTCTTCCTGCTCGCTCATGCCATCCTGGTGCAAACGTGGCGGAGTGTGCTGTCCTGCTGGGGAGAGCACCTGACATTCTGGAGCGCGGCGCGCGTGTGGAGCGTGTCGAATCTCGGACGCTATGTGCCGGGCAAGGTCTGGCAGATCGGCGCCATGGGTGCGATGGCGCGGGAGCTCAATGTGTCACCGGTGGCGGCGGCTGGGTCCGCGCTGCTCGGCACACTCGTCAACATTCTCGCTGGGTTCGCCGTCGCGCTGATCAGCGGGCGAGCGCTTCTGTCGCACGCCAGCTCAGGCATCGGCGCGACGCGGATCATCGTCCTCGTGGCGGCCGGAGGCGTGCTGTTGCTGGCGCCGATGCTCGTGCCGCGCATCACGCGGCTCGTTGCGCGCGTCCTGAAGCGGCCGGTCGAGGTAAGCCTTCCTGCGCGTGCCGTTGTCTATTCACTGGCGGGCAACATCATCGCGTGGCTCGTGTACGGCGCCGCGTTCCACGTCTTCGTCTTCGGTATGCTCGGCGCGGCTGCTGGCGGGTATCAGGCGTATCTCGCAGCTTACACGATCTCGTATCTCGTCGGTTATATTTTCCTGTTCGCGCCGGCCGGAGTTGGCTTCCGCGAGGAAGCCATGCTGCAAGTGCTGCAACGCGCAGGCCTCGCGCTGTCACCCGAGGCGGCGCTGGTGACGTTGTCTTCGCGAGTATGGCTGACGCTGCTGGAAGTCACGCCTGCCATTGTGTTCTGGGCGCACCATCGGGCGCGCCGCCGTTCGCTGACTACCGACCACACGGATGTCCCGACCTGACGATCGTACCGCGGCGCCACCGAGTTCGGCGCCGCGCTTTGCAATGGGCTACGCCGCTCTGGCTTACGCGCTGGCGGCGCTCGTACTGGCGTATCCAGTGCTGGGCGGCCAGTTCCTCGTCAACCTGCACAGCGACCAGTACATCGCCGGGTTCGCATTCCGCGACTTTGCCGCGCAGGCCCTGCGCGCGGGGCAGTCCATCCCGCAGTGGAACCCCTACATGTTCGGCGGACTGCCGTACATCGGCGCCATGCACGGCGACATCTTCTATCCCACGGCGCTGCTGCGGATGGTGATGCGCACCGATCTGGCGATGACGTGGGGGTTCATCCTTCACATGTTCGCCGCCGGGTTGTTCACGTACGGTTTCCTGCGCGCATGGGGCGTGGGCTTCATGGCGTCGCTCATCGGCGGACTGGCGTACATGCTGGGCGGACCGGTCGCGTCATATGCGTCGCCGGGTCACGACGGCAAGCTGTTCGTGAGCGCGCTGCTGCCGCTCGCGCTGTGGCTGCTCATTCGTGGCGTGCGGGACGGACGCGCGTGGGCGTGGGGCGCGTTCGCGATCACCGTTGGGTTGGCGCTGCTCAGCCCACACCCACAGTTACTCCAGTACCTGTTGCTGACGGCGGGCGCGTTTGCGTTGTTCCTCGCGCTGGGGTCCGACGCGCGCGGCGTACGGCTCCACCGTGGTGTTGCCGTGCGTCGGCTCGCACTGGCGCTCGGCGCGGTCATTCTCGGCATGGCCATTGGCGCCATCCAGTACCTGCCGGTGCGCGAGTACGTGGCGTGGTCGCCGCGCGCAGCCGGCCACGATTGGGGGACGGCGACGTCCTACTCGTTCCCGCTGCTCGAATTGTTCAACCTCTACCTGCCGCAGTTCACGGGCATCCTCGAGCGCTATTGGGGTCAGAACCTCATCCACTTTCACAGCGAGTACATCGGCGGGTCGGTGCTGCTGCTCGCGACCCTAGCAGTGGGCGGCGACCAGCGCCGCGGATTTCGCCGCTTCTGGATTGGCACGGGCATCGTCGCCATGCTCTGGATGCTCGGCGGCAGCACGCCGTTCTTTCGCATCATCTATGAGTTAGTGCCGGGAACAAAGTTCTTCCGAGCGCCCAGCACGATCATTTATGTGTTCGCATTCTCGCTCAGCGTGCTCGCCGCGCTCGGCACGGAACGCGTGCTCGCGCGACAGTTCAATCGCAAGGTCGTGTTCACCTGGCTGGGGATTGGGGCCATCGTCGCTGTCCTGGGCACTGGGGGGATTCTCTCCACGTTCGCGCTGAGCAAGGCCCGTTCAGTCGGCGAAGCGTATGCGCAAGCCGCGGGGTATGACCCGTCGGTGGCGCCGCAGGTCGCGGCGATGTTCGAGGCGAAGGTCACGGCGAACCGCGGCACGTTGCTCATTGGCGCGTGGCGCAGTTTCCTCTTCGTGGCCCTCGTCGCAGGTCTTCTGCTGGCGTGGATGCGCGGCAAGCTGCCCGCGCGCGTGCTCTACGCTGGCCTCGCGCTGGTCGTCGCGGCGGACTTGCTCAGCGTCGCGAAGCAGTACTGGATGTTCTCGCCCCCCGCGGCGACGCTCTACGCCAGCGACCCTGTGATCGACGTCCTCAAGCGCGAGCCGCAGCCGGGGAGAGTGCTCGTCCGACGCGTAAGCGACGAAGGCGTCGTCGATCGCGATCCGTATTTCGGGAACGACGGCATTGGCAAGGGCACAGGCCTGATGGTGCACGGCATCCGCTCGGTGACCGGCTATCACGGGAACGAGCTTGGCCGCTACCAGCTCATGTCGAACGCTCCGGTGAGCCAGAATCTGAAAGCGCTCATGATGCCAACGTTCTGGCGGCATGAGAACACGCGGTACCTCTACACGAACGCGGCCATGCCGGACACGCAGCTGACGCTACTGGCCGGTCCCGTGAAGAACTCAGCCGGATCCACGGTCTATCTCTACCGGCTCCCTGGGGACAATCCGTACGCCTGGGTGGCAGCAGCCAAGGCAAAGGCGCCGGACTCGGAAATCGAGCAGGCGGTGCTGGACCCCCGTTTCGATCCGAGGCGCATCGCGGTGTACAGTGACACGTCGCCGCTGGCCATCACGGCACTCACCGCCATGCCGGAACCGTCGCCCATCACGACGACGACGTCCAACTTCGCGCCTGGCCGCGCGACCATCGCGCTCAGCGCGCCCGCTCCGGCGAACGCCTCGCTCGTCGTCTCAGAGAACTACTTCCCGGGCTGGACGGCGACCGTCAACGGCTCGGCACAGCCGGTGTATCGCGCCAACTACAATCTCATCGGGATTCCGCTGCCGGCTGGCGCGCAGACCATCGAGTTGTCGTTTCACGACGAAGCCGTTCAGCGAGGAAAGGTCATCACACTCCTTGCCGTACTGGTCGCGCTGGCGGTACTCGCCGGGGGAGTGGTCGTCGACCGGAGACGGCATGCCTGAGAGCGCCACGCCCGAGAGCGTCGCGCCTGAGAGGGTGCTGGTCATCGTCCCGACGTACAACGAGCGGGAGAACATCGAGCGGTTGATCGAGCGAGTGCTCGGGCAGGACGACCGCATCGAGATGCTGATCGTCGACGACGGGTCGCCAGACGGGACTGGCGACGTCGTGAAGGGCATTGCCGAGGCGGAGTCGCGGGTGCATACGCTGCACCGTGCGGGGAAGATGGGACTTGGCACCGCCTACATCGCCGGCTTCAAGTGGGCCATCGAGCGCGACTACGACTACGTGCTCGAGATGGACGCCGACTTCTCGCACGACCCGATCCACCTCCCGCAGTTTCTCGACGCCATACAGCACTCGGACCTGGTGGTCGGGTCCCGCTATCAGAAGGGCCGCGTGACGGTGGTGAACTGGCCCATTGCACGATTGGTGCTGAGCTACGGCGCGAACATCTATGCGCGTCGCGTCACCGGCCTGGAGCTCTGGGACGCGACGGGAGGCTTCAAGTGCTTTCGAGGGAAGGTGCTCAAGTCCATTGACCTCGATGGTGTCCGGTCGAATGGCTACGCGTTCCAGATCGAGATGAGCTTTCGCGCGTGGAAGAAAGGCTTCAGGATTGCCGAGATTCCCATCGTGTTCGTGGACCGGTCCGAGGGAACGAGCAAGATGTCAACGAACATCATTTGGGAGGCGGTGTGGATGGTGTGGCGTCTCCGGTGGTGGGCACTCACCGGCGCCGTCTGAGCGGCCTGTAACCCCTTTCACGAGACCACAGATGCTTCCGGCAGGGCGCGCGTTCTACAAGATGAGCGGGTCGGGAAACGACTTCGTGATGGTCAATGCCATGACGGAGCCGGCAGGCGATCTGTTGGCGGCCGGAACCGTGCAGGCGATCTGCGCGCGTGCCACCGGCATCGGGGCTGACGGACTCGTCTTCCTCGAGCCGTCCGATGCCGCAGCCTATCGGATAGCGTACCTCAACAGCGACGGCTCCCGCGCCGACCTCTGCGGCAACGCCACCTTGTGCTCGGCACGCCTGGCGTCGGAGCTCGGCATCGTGGCGAGGCGCGAATTTCTGGTCGAGACGGACTCGGGCATACTGCGAGTCAGGCTGTTGCCGGACACCCCCGAGGTGGACCTGCTGCCGGTCACGGACGTGCGTTCGAGCCTGCCATTCCGGCTGGAATCCGGCGAGCACTGGATCGGCTTCGCGATGGCAGGCGTGCCGCACCTGGTAGTTCGGGTGGACGATGTGGCCACCGTCGACGTGGTCGGTAGAGGGCGGCCGCTGCGCAATCATGAGTCGTTGGCCGCCGGTGCAAACGTGAACTTCGTCTCGCCAGACGGAGCAGGCGAGTGGCGGATCAGGACGTTCGAGCGCGGTGTGGAGGGCGAGACGCTCGCGTGCGGAACCGGCTCCGTGGCGACGGCAGTTTTGTTGGCGGAGGCCGGCGAGCAAGCAGATCAGATCGCCATGACGACGCGATCTGGGCGAGTGCTCCGGGTGCGGCTGCAGCGAGTCGGCGAAGGGTGGCAGCCTTCACTAGCGGGGGAGGCGAGACTCGTCTTTCAGGGCATTTTCGGCGAAATCTGACCCACGGATGTGTCCGAAGGCGGCGACAGCGAACACGACAGCGCTCCTGGAGCCGAATGCCCGCTTTGCCGGGCCGGAGCTGAGTGCGATTTGCGACGAGAAAATGGAACACATCTATGCCGCAACGTACTGATCCTCACCAGCTTACACGACGCTGTCACAGCTCAGGCCATCGTGTTCTCCACATCTATCCACAGCGGAAGTTTACATAATACATCTTATACGAACTACAAGGAGCAAGCAGACTGACCAGCTGGCGCACTGCTGTCGACTTCCCCAGGAGCGCTCTGCCGACATCGAATCAGCAAATGCCCACACGACCGGACCGACAAACGACGAACCGGACAGACTCAACTCGAGCCCGTCCGCGAACCGCAATTCTCGCCAAGAAAACGCTGGGCTCAGCCAACGAGCCCGTCACGACGCCGATCCCTATGGCTTGCTAGCCACCGACAGCTCGCCAAGGCGAACGCGCGCCTCCGTTGCCAGCGCCTGGTTGTCGGTCTGCGCCGCCAGTCCCTCCAAAATCTTGCGCGCCTCTGCGGGCTTGTTGTTCAGCGTATGCGCACGCACCGCCTTGGCCATCCAGAATCCCTTCTCGTTGGCCATGGTCGTGAGCCCAGCCGCCTTCTCGTAGCTGGCTGCCGCATCGGCATACTTCTCCAGCTGCGCCTGCGCGTCGGCCTGCAGTCCAACGACAGAAGACGCATTCGGGCCGCTGGTCACCTTGGTCGCCAAGTCGATAAGAATGGTCAGCGCGCCCTGGTAGTCGCCCCTGTCCATCCGCGTCTGCGCAAGCAACATCCCCGCCTCGGCACCAGCCGGCTTGCTGGCGTACTTGTCCGCCACCTTTTTGAGGTCGGCCTCCGCCAGCGGGATGTTCCCCGAGTTCAGCGACTGCTTGGCCATCATGAGCTGCTTGTCGGAGTTGACCGTCTCGTTCATCGCCGTGCGCTTGACGAACCAATATCCGAACGCGCCAAGCACGACGACGACTCCGCCGATAGCGATCCACCGCGAATTGATGTTGAACCAGTCGACAAAACTCTCGGCCTTTGGCTGGGGGGTGGGGGTGATGCCGCCATCAATCGGGTGCGTCATTAGTTTACAAGTTATTAGGATCCGAGAGCGGTGGCGAATGCTCGCATCCGCCAGTTGTGGCGGTCGTCTCGTGCTCGTGGGTAAACCGCAAATATAGCGCGCCGCGGGCGCTCTTCCAATGCACGACCTACGGCAGTCTGCCTCATGATGACTGCCCTGCTCGCGTCTTCCTGCGTGACTGCACGTGCCCCTGGGGTGACTCGAACACCCGGCCAACGGTTTAGGAAACCGCTGCTCTATCCACCTGAGCTACAGGGGCGATTCCGAGTTAACGGCTCCCGCAACTTAGCCGTGCGAGAAGTCACCCGGAACCTGCTCGACCGGCACACCCGCAACGCAAGAAGGTCGCGCAAGTGCTTGTTCACCAAGCCTAGCGCGACCCCTTGCAGAACGTTGGCGCGACGCGAGACGCCCGACGTTGTCTACTGAACGATGACCGAGTGAACGATGTTGGAGGTAAGTCCCAGGCCGTCGGTGACGGTGAGGGTGACCTGGTAGGTGCCCGGGCTCGCCCACGCGAACGTGGCCACCGCTGTCTTCTTCGAAGTCACCTGCCCGTTGCCGAGATTCCACGTCCAGAGCCTGACCGCACTGTCGTCCGTTGACGAGCTGCCGTCCAGCGAGCAGGCGTGCTGGAGCGCAGAGACGTTCGGTCCGCAGACGAAGCTGAAGGCCGCAACCGGGGCCTGGTTCTGGTTGCTGAGGGATGTGATGGTGATCGATCGCGTTGCGGTCGACAAGGCGCCCTGCGCATCCGTCGCTGTGAGTGTGATGACGTGCGTGCCGGTAGAAAGTGACGTCGTAGAAAAGGACGTTCCGGTTCCGATCACGCCGGCCATGTTGCTAGTCCAGACCAGCGATGCACCGCTCAGCGCGCCAGTCTCCGGGTCGGTACCAGTCCCACTGAAGTACACGCTGGCGCCCAGCGGGTAGCTGCTGCCGACGACAGGCAACGTGATGGCCGCGGTCGGAGGCTGGTTCACGGCCGCGATCGTGACGGATCGCGTGGATGAGCCGGTTGCACCCTGCGCATCTCGAGCGGTGAGCGTGATGGTATGCTGCCCCACGGACAGGTCGGTCCTCGAGAACGACGCTCCCGTGCCGATCGTGCCATCCACGCTGCTCGTCCAGACGAGCGACGCGCCGCTCAGCGCACCAGTCTCCGGATCATTCCCGGATCCAGCGAACCAGATGGTCGCGCCCTGTGTCACCGCGCCGTTCGAGGGCGACGTGATGGCTGCCGTCGGCGGCTGATTCGCCACGATAGTGACCGTCGTCGTCGCGGCGTCGAAGGCGCCCTGCGCGTCGGTCGCACGGAGCGTGATCGTATGCGTGCCGACGGTGAGGTTGGTCTTCGCGAACGAAACTCCGCTGCCGATCTGCCCGTCGCGGCTGCTCGTCCACACGAGCGAGGCGCCGCCCAGGACGCCGCTCTCGGGATCGCTGCCCGAACCGGCGAACGAGACGCTCGAGCCAGCCATGAACGAACCGCCCAGTGGTGCGGTGATGATTGCAGTCGGCGGCTGGTTCGGCGGCGTGACGACGGTGATCGTGGTCGTCGCCGCGTCGGTCGCACCCTGCGGGTCGGTCGCGGTGAGCGTGATGGTGTGCGCGCCGAGCGACAGTGTGGTCTTCGAGAACGACGTCCCCGTACCGATCTGCCCATCCCTGCTGCTTCTCCAGACCAGCGACGCGCCGCTCATCGCACCGCTTTCTGGATCATTGGCCGAGCCTGCGAACGTGATACTCGCGCCTTGAATCACCGTGCTGTTGTCCGCAGGGGACGCGATGGCGGCGGTGGGCGGTTGGTTGGGCGGCGCCACGATGGTGATGGTCGTACTCGCAGTGTCCGCCGCGCCTTGCGCATCGGTAGCGATGAGCGTGACGGTGTGCGCGCCGAGCGACAACGTGGTCTTCGAGAACGAGGTGCCTGTGCCGATCTGGCCGTCGCGGCTGCTCCGCCACACGAGCGACGCACCGCTGAGCGCACCAGTCTCGGGATCGTTGCCCGATCCGTTGAACGACACGGTCGATCCGAGCACGGCGCTGCTGTTCGCTGCCGGGGTGGTGATCGCAGCGATGGGTGGCGCATTGATCGCGCCGATGGTGATGGAGACCGTCGTGGTGCCCGTGACGCCCTTGGGATTCGTGGCGGTCAGCGTAATGGTATGCTGGCCGACGGAAAGCGCGCTCGTACTGAACGTGATGCCGGTGCCGATCTGCCCATCGCGGTTACTTCTCCAGACGAGCGACGCGCCGCTCAGCACGCCTTCAGCATCGCTGGCCGAGCCCACAAACAACACAGCCCCGCCCTGCAAGAACACGCTGTTGGCCAACGGCGACGTGATGATGGCGACGGGTGGTGGTTTGATCAACGCAATGATCGTGATCGTGGTCGTTGCGGTATCGGCGGCGCCCTGTGGGTCCGTCGCCACCAGACTGATGACATGCGTTCCCAGGGAGAGGTTGGTTTTCTGGAACGAGGTTCCGGTTCCGATCAGGCCATCGCGGTCGCTTCTCCACACCAGCGAGGCGCCCGGTAGCAGGCCGGTCTCCGGATCGTTGGCCGTGCCCGCAAACGCCACGGAGACGATGGCAGCCCAGTCCCGCATGTGCGTCGTGCCACTGATCGGCAGCGAGATGATGGCCATGGGCGGCTGATTGGAGCCCACCGTCACGGTACCGGTTTTCGTATTGCTGCCGTTGATGTCGGCTACGGTGAGGCTCACCGTGTAGGTACCGGGCGCCGCGTAGACATGGCTTGCGTTCGCGCCGCTCCCAGACGCAGCGTCGCCGAACTGCCAGGTGTAGGTCGCATTGGCGAGCGCGGTGGAACTCGTTCCGTTGAACGAACAGGACAGGAACGTGCACGCGGAGGTAAAGTTGGCAACCGGCGCCTGCTGCACCGTGAGGAAGCCGGTATAGAGCAGCAGGTTGGGCGTCGCACCGGGGACTCCGGTGGCGACGCCGGTCGTCGCGTTGCTGGTGAGCGCGGAGCGGACCTGCGCGGGCGTGGCGGTGGGGTTCAGCTGGAGATACAGGGCAGCGGCGCCCGCGACATGTGGCGACGCCATCGACGTCCCGCTCTGTGTTGACGCGCTGCCATTGCCGAGCCACAGTGACGCGATGTTCATCCCCGGGGCCAGAATGCGCACGCAGCCGCCAAAGTTCGACCAGGAGGCGAATGCGTCGTTGGCATCGGTGGCGCCGACCGTGATGGCGTTCGGCGCACTCGACGGTGACGCGCTGCAGGCGTCGGCCGTGGCGTTTCCGGCCGCGACGACATACGTGATTCCCGACGCGATGGAGAACTCGACCGCCGCGTTCAACGACGCCGACAACACGCCCGTGAGGCTCATGTTGACCACGGCCGGTCGCTGGGCATTGAGGGTAATCCAGTCAACGGCGGAGAGCAGCCCGGACATCGGCCCATGGCCTGTGCAGTCGAGCACGCGAACGGCCTTGAGCGCGGCCTGCTTGGCGACGCCGTAGGTGGCGCTTCCAACCGTTCCAGCCACGTGCGTGCCATGACCGTTGCAGTCAGCGGCCGTGCCGTTGTTGGTGATCACGTCGAGCGCCTTGCTCGCGCGCCCCTGAAAATCCGCCTGTGAGAAGTCGATGCCCGTATCGACGATGTAGACCGTGACGCCGGCGCCGCCGGACGAGTAGGTGTATGCCTGGTTGAGCGGACGATTGCGCTGGTCGATGCGGTCCAGGCCCCACGTCGGGTTCGTCTGCGTCGTAGCGATCGAGAGCATCTGGTCCTGCTCGACCGACAACACGTTTGGATCGGCAAGCAACGTCTGGGCGAGGGAATCAGCGATCTGAATCGCGGCTCCGTTGAATACCGCGGAGTACACTCGCTCGACGACGGCGCCATGCGCGGACGTCAGCGACTGGACGCGGAGCTGCCAATCGAGTGCGTTGGCGCGATACCGAACGATGTAGCGGCCGGGGATCGGGACGCTGCCGCCGCCCAGTGTCAGACTTGCTGCTGCAGGGGCAATGAGCGGCGTGGGCGCGGGCGATGACGGCGCGTCCGAACACGCGACGAGCGCGCACAGGGTGCCCGCGGAGAATGCGGTTCTTCGCATGATTCTGGGATTGATGCGTGGAAGAGTCGATCGAGCGCGCGCCAGAAGCGGGGCTGGACGCGAGTCAGTCAGCCAGAGGAGCCAGTGCCTTCGGATGTATCGGGATGAGAATGGGCGAGGCCACAAAGGTGACTGAATAATGCCGCTGCCGCCAGTAGCGAATTCCGACTCCGGGAACGCGACTCAACCGGGCGCACCACGCCCGGTTGTTGGTCCACCGCACCGCGGAGTCTCAGGCTTTCTGCCTGACGGGGTGCCTCGCCGCGCGTCCGCTGAGCTCGTTGATGTGGATTCCAAAGAGCACGGCACGGTGCGGCACAGGGTCGTCTGCCGTGAAGGCATCCGGCATCAGCGAACGGGTTCTCCTGAGCGCGCGCGCGTACACATCGAGCGAGCCGGACTCGGGGTCGAGCAGGTAGAAGGTCCCCTTCACCACGACGCTCGTCCACGCGAACGGGCTCCAGACTTCGTCCACCTCGAAGGCGCACCACGGGTGATGCGCGAGTCGCGTGAGCTTCGTGCCAACGCTGGTGCGACCCAGAATCCAGTCGTCGTCCAGCGTGAAGTTGATCGGCGCGATGTCCACACGGTCGCGAAACGAAAAGGCGAGCCGCCCGACGTGCTGTCGCGCGAGAAAGCTGCGTGCATCCGCGTCATCCAGCGTCACGAACTCGACGCGCTTGGCGTTCGCCGACATGGTCATCACCGTGGCTGAAGCAGTCCGAGCCGCAGGCAGAATTGCACATAGTCCGGACGGTGCGAGAGACTGAGCTTTTCCGTGATGCGCTGCTTGTACGTCTCGACGGTTTTCGGGCTGATGAAGAGCTTCTCCCCAATCTCTGACGCCGAATGCCCGCTGGCCACGAGCACGAGGACATCACGTTCGCGCTCGCTCAGCTGGAGGTACTGCTCCCGCTCCTCGGCGTGCTCCGCGCGTCGTGCGACTGCGCGTGCCAACGTGAGCGACGCCGCCGGTTGCACGTACAGGCTCCCCGATGCCACCGCGCGAACCGCGTCCGCGAGTTCGCGATCCGCCGCGTTCTTCACCAGGTACCCGGCCGCCCCGGCCTCCAGCAGCGTGACGAGATACTCGTCCTCGGTGTGCATCGTGAGGATGAGCACTTTCGTGGACGGCATGCGCGCGACGATTTCCCTGGTCGCGCCGAGTCCGTCCATTTGCGGCATGTCGAGATCGAGCACCGCGACGTGCGGTGACACGCGCTCGACCAGCGTCACCGCGTCGCGCCCGTTCGTGGCCTCGCCCACCACTTCGATATCCTTCGTCGCGCCGAGCAGTGCCTTGAGTCCGGCGCGCACGACCAGATGATCGTCGGCGAGGATCACGCGGATGACGTCGGGTCGTGTCGTTGGCATGCGTGGCGGGACTCCGTTGGTGGGGACGCGCTCCGCCATGGAGCACGCGCCCGGGTTCGCGGTCTGCATGATCTTACTTCGTCACGACGAGGACCGTCACCATCCCCATCATGCCGTGCTCGCTCTCTGCGTGCGGGAGGATGTGACAATGAAACGCCCACGTGCCTGGATTGTTGCAGTTGACGATGACGTCCCAGCGCTCGCCCGGGGCGATATTGAGCGTGTCGCACTTCCACGGCGCGGGCTGCGCCCATCCGTCCTTGTCGATCACGGTCATGTGCATGCCGTGCAGGTGCATCGGATGGATCATCATGCCCTCGTTCATGTAGCGGATGCGGATCTTGTCGCCAAGCTTCGCGCTGAACGGCTGCGTGGCAGGAAATCCCTTGCCGTTGATGGTGAAGCCGTGCATGCCATCGTTGAGGATGATCACGTAGTCGGCGTCCACCTTCTCGATGGCGCGCGGCCGCCTCGGCTCGATGATGAACGCACCGAGGAGGCCCAGGCCCACCTGCATCGCCGCGTTGTGATGCGAATGATACATGTGCGAGCCGGCGTTCCCCTCGGGCGCCGTGAACTCATACGTGAAGCTGTCACCCGGCTTGACCGGCGGCTGCGTGATGTACGGCACGCCATCCATGTCGTTGGGGAGCTCCACGCCATGAAAATGAATTGCGGTCGACTGCTTCAGCTCGTTCTTGAGGATCACGCGGACGCGATCGCCTTCACGGACGCGAATCTGCGGGCCTGGCACCTGATCGTTGTACGCCATCGCCTGGACCTTTTGACCAGCCGTGACTTCCCACTGGATGTCGCGCGCAGTGAGCTCGAACACCTTCACGCCGCCGACCAGCTTCGGCGCCATGAGCTGGTTGCCCACGCCGGCGGTCTTCTCGGGAAATGCCTTCACGCCCTTCTCATGCATCGCGTCCATGGCATCCGCGGCAGCGCGTGCGCTCAGCGGGGCGACGGCGGCGGGCGCGGCTGCAGGCGCGGCGTGCGCTCCCGTCGTCGTCGCGGACTGCGGTTCGGCGGCTGCACCCTTGCCGCACGCTGCCATGGCGCCGGCGCCGACAGCGGTGAGGGTTGCAGACCTCAGAAAGGCGCGGCGCGACGTGGCCGTCTGCGGCAATTCGATATCGAGGTCGGCCGCACCTGGGGTCGTTTTCGGCATGGTCAGAGTTCGTTGAGATTGAGGTTGGTCGCTACGGTGTGAAAGCTCGCCGCATGCGACGCTCCGCTCTGTCGGGCGAAGGGACTCATTTTGCGGACGGCAACCCTGACGTCATGTAGGGGTTTCTCCCCACATCCCGGTCCCGGGTGGTCGAAGGCCAGCGCAGCGCCTAGCTTCGCCACCATGAGAGATGCGTTCTTTGCCGCCGCGCACGCGTCGATGCATCGCGAGCTCCCCGTGAACCTGTTCGCGGGGCTGCTTGCGATTGCCGCCGATGCCGTGATCGCCGTGGACCACGAGCAGCGCATCATCTTCTTCAATGAAGGCGCCGAGCGGATCTTCGGGTGGTCTGCCACCGAGGTGGGTGGGCAGTATCTCGAAGTGTTGTTGCCGGTTCGCTACCGCGCCGCGCACCGGGGTCACGTGCAAGGATTCGGAGCGGCGCACGGCCGCGCGCGCCTCATGGGCGAGCGCCAGCAGATCAGCGGACTCCGGAAATCCGGTGAGGAGTTCGCCGCTGAAGCAGCGATCCAGCGCATCGAGGTAAACGGCAAGGACATCTACGCCGCCGTCATGCGCGACATCAGCGCTCGGCAACGCGCAGAAGATGCATTGCGGCAGGCGGTCCGCGCGCGCGACGACATGATGGGCATCGTGTCGCACGACCTGCGCAACCCGGCGAACGCCGTGAAGATGCTTGCGCGCAGCATTCTCGAGGGCGCTCCGGGGGACGCAAGCGAAAGCGTACTGGAGCGCGTGGCGATCATTCGGCAGGCTGCCGACCAGATCGATGCGCTGATCCAGGACCTGCTGGACATGACGCGTCTCGAAGGAGGGCGGCTCGTGGTGAGCGCGGCGACAATAGATGTGGCGGGGATCGTCGCGCGAAGCATCGACGCGCTGCGTCCGCTCGCGGAGGCGAGCGGAGTGACGCTTGCGGCGGCGTTGCCGAGTCCGGAGCTGCTGGTGACCGCCGATCGCGATCGCACCATCCAACTGTTGTCCAACCTCATCGGCAACGCGATCAAGTTCACACCTGCCGGCGGGCTCGTGTCACTGACGATAGCGGCGCGCGACGCCGACATCGAGTTCGAGGTGAGTGACTCGGGGAGCGGCATTGCGCCGGACCAGCTTCCGCATGTGTTCGAGCATTTCTACCAGGCGTCAGGCGGACGTCGCGGCTCGCGTCACGGTGCCGGCCTCGGTCTGCCCATCTCGAAGGGAATCGTCGAGGCACATGGTGGCCACATCTGGATCGAGAGCGCGCCGGGCGCGGGGACGATCGTGCACTTCACGCTGCCGCGCGCGCCCGGAGTTGTGTCGGCCGACTGAGCGGCACATCGCTCGCTGACCGGGAAACTTCCCGCCACAACGCGGAACACTCCTGACACTCTCGGCCGTTGTGCGTGACGATGCTCCACGCATGACGATCCTTCTGGCACCACGCCGCGCTCGCGTTCGCGCGGCCTTCGCGTCACTCGCGTTGTGCGCAGGTGCCGTGCGCGCCGACGCGCAGGCGACCACGCACCTTCCCTTCGGCCCCGGTGAACGCCTCGAGTTCACCGGGCGAGTGCACGTGGCGGTCTCCGGCCGAGGGACGCTGCGCGTGGAGGGACCGAGCGACGTGCGCGGCATCACGACCTGGTCACTACACTCGGACATGGAAGGCAAGTTGGGCTTCCTGCGCGCGAGTGATCGAAACGTCTCGTGGATCGACCCCGTGCGCATGGCGTCGCTGCGGTACACGTCTCGCGAGCGTCACCTGCTCGCGAAGCACGATGCCTCGGTGGAGATCTTCCCCGACGAAAAGCGATGGGTCGCCGCCGATGGGCCGGAAGGATTGCTCGAAAGCGACGCGCCGCTCGACGAGTTGTCGTTCCTGTACTTCCTGCGCACGCTGCCGCTCACCGGCAACGACGCGGTGACCGTCGCCCGTCATTTCGACTCCGCACGCAACCCGACGACCATCCGCGTGATTGCGCGCGAGGAGGTCGTGGTCGGCGCCGGACGCTTTCGCGCAATCGTCGTGGAGATGCGCGTGCGTGACCCTCGCCGATATCGCGGCGAAGGCGTGATTCGCGTCACGCTGTCGGATGACGCGTGCCGCTTGATACTGCGCCTGGACAGCGATGTGCCGGACGCCGGCAAGGCGACGCTCGCGCTCTCCGCGTACTCTGGCACGCGCTGCGAGCTCGCATCGCTGGTCCGCTGACGTCGGGAAGAGTCCTGACACGCTACGGCGGAAACTCCCTGAAACGTTCCTGCTTTCTCCCGGCGGACGCGGCCGATGGCCACTCGTATTCTCAGGCAGACGGCGATACACGCCGCCCCATCACCGAGACGCCGATGCGCTTCCCTGCCCTGCATGCCTTCGCCGCCGTCCTGTTTGTCGTCCCGATGCAAACGGCGACCGAGGTTCTCATTGCACAACCAGAAAGCAAGCTGTGGATCGAAGGCACGTCGACGCTCAAGGCCTTTTCGTGCAAGGCTCCAGTGTTCGACCTCACGGTGAGCGCCGACAAGGCGAACGCCGTCCCCGCGGTGCTCGCGGGTCAGAAGGCCGTGCGTCAGGTGGAGCTCTCCGTTCCCGCCGCCGCGATCGACTGCAGCAATGACAAGATGAACGAGCACATGCTCCAGGCCCTGAAAGCCGACGCCAACAAGACGATCGCGTTCACACTGAGCGGCTACGACGTCGCCTCGAGCGCCAAGGGCGCAGAAGGCACCCTGCGCGGCACGCTCGCACTCGGCGGCGCCGAGCACCCAGTCGCGGTTGCCGCGGTCGCGACGGATGCCGGCAATGGTGCGCTGCGAGTCGTCGGCAGTTACGAGCTGGCGATGAGCGCATTCGACCTCAAGGCGCCCAGCCTGATGTTCGGCAGCATCAAGGTCGGCGACAAGGTGCAGGTGAAGTTCGACCTCGTGCTCAAGAATTGATCGCGTTCCTTCGCGCTTACGTACCCCTAGAGAGGATTCCACACATGTCACGCGTCCGCTTCCACGTCTTCGCCGCCGCTGCATTGCTCGCCGCGAGCTCGCAGCTCGCGCTGGCGCAGACCTCGGTCTCCACATCCCGGATTCGCACCTCGGTTAGCGACGACACCACCGCCGGTGCACTCGCCGCAGCGGCCAAGGCAAAGGTGATCGCCGACTCCGCCACGACTGCCGAGAAAGCCGCGGCGTACTCGCTGCTGTACAGGCGCGTCGAGCTCCAGAACTACCGCCCAGCCGACCAGCGCGGAATGAACGTCTTCGAGACGCCCAAGGAGAGCGGCGTCCCCTTCGAGGGCATGAAGATCGTCTGGGGTGGCGCGTTCACGCAGCAGTTCCAGGGGATCGCGCACCAGAACAGCGCGGCGCCCAAGGTCGTCGCCGGTGTGGACGCCAACCAGCTGGTCAGGATCGGGCACGGCTTCAACAACGCCGTCGCCAACCTCAATCTCGGCGTGCAGCTCGCGAAGGGCATTCGCGTGAACCTCACCACGTATGCCTCCTCGCGGCATCACACCGAGACGTGGGTGAAGGACGGCTATTTCCTCATGGACGCCTCGCCCATCGACAATGACTACCTGAACCTGCTGATGCACTTCGTGACCCTGCGGGTCGGGCACTTCGAGGTGAACTACGGCGACCAGCACTTCCGTCGCACGGACAACGGCAACGCGATCCACAACCCGTTCGTCGGCAACCTGCTCATGGATGCCTTTACCACGGAGATCGGCGGCGAGGTCTACTTCCGCAATGCATCCGGCGTGCTCGCGATGGCCGGCATGACGGCGGGCGAGGTCAAGGGACAGATCACCGTGCCCGAGAAGCGGGCGCCTGCGTACCTCGGCAAGCTCGGCTTCGATCGCCAGCTCGACTCCACCATCCGCGTTCGCCTCACGGGCTCGGTGTATCGCACGGCCCACTCGGCGAGCAACACACTGTACAGCGGTGATCGCGCCGGCTCGCGCTACTACGACGTCATCGAGAACACGACGTCCACCGAGGCGGCACAGGCGTGGTCAGGCAGTGTGCGCCCCGGCATGAGTGACAACATCACGGCCCTCGTCATCAACCCGTTCGTCAAGGTTGGCGGCGCCGAGTTCTTCGGTACCATCGAGCAGGCGACGGGCAAGGCGGCATCGGAGCTCGGGAACCGCACCTGGCATCAGTACGCCGGCGAGGCACTCTACCGCTTCCTGCCGCGCGAGCAGCTGTATGTCGGCGCCCGGTACAACAAGGCGAACGGCGCGCTGGTGTGCGAGGCGAACAGCGACTCGGTCGATCGCAAGCAGCTCGAAGCGGGAAGTTACGTGACGCCTGCGTTGCAAGCTAAGTTAGAGTGGGAGAC
>JANOIJ010000349.1:0-28882 GCA_031407575.1 Gemmatimonadaceae bacterium
TCAGTCATCTCGGCGATTGTCTCGTAAGTCCCTGGAAATACCGGAGTCCACTCCATAAACCATTGATTCCATGAGGCATTTGACAAGTGAAGGTGTGGCCCCCATTCGGCCCCCTAGTGAAGGTGTGGCCCCCATTCGGCCCCCATTCGGCTCGAGAACCCTGGCCCGGTCCTGGCGCATAGCCTCACCGAACTTGGCCTGATCGATGAGTATCGAATCTACCTGCACCCCGTCGTGCTAGGTCACGGCAAGCCATTTTTCGCCGGGCCCCGGCCGCCGCTCCGCCTTATGTCTCATGATCGGATTGGCGAGGATGTGATCAGGTTGACCTACGTTCCTGCGTAACCTCGCGACTCGCCGGCACGGAAGTCTTGTCCTGCGTTCTCCGTTCGCCGCCAGGCTTCTAGCCATCATGTCAAGGCGATCGTATAGTCAACGCGTCAACACACCGCTATCGAAGCATCCATCCGAGGGAGGTCTCATGCGCAAGACCACGTTGGTGCAGGTCGCGGCCGCCACAGTTCTCGTGCTCGCGGCTTGCGAGCGAAGCACGACCACGGCGCCGCTGGCTCCGTCGGCACCGACGCGTATCACGGACGGTACACTCGACGGCTCCGCGCATCCGGCCGTCGTGCTCATCATCATGGATGTCGACGGCAGTCCGGCGTCTCGCTGCACCGGCACGCTCATCGCCCCCAAACTGGTACTCACGGCAGGCCACTGCACGGGCGAGCGCGGCGAGTTGTCTGGCATGCGCGTCTTCACCGAGTCTGACGTCGAGAATGGCAACAACAACTATCCGAATCCCGGCCCGAACACCGTCGAGGCCAAGTCGTGGGCCTCGCATCCGCTCTTCACCAACGCCGCGTTCTATCTGCACGATGTCGGCGTCATCGAGCTCAAGACCGCGATCAATCTTCCGGCCAGCGCGTACGGTCGCTTGCCCGCCGTCAACCAACTCGACGCACTGAAGCCGCGCAGCAGCACCAAGTTCACGGCGGTCGGTTACGGCGTGCAGCGTATCAACCCGGCGCACCTCGACGAGGCGCTGATTCGCATGAGCGCGGTGCCACACCTGCTCCAGATCAACACCGGCTACACCGGCATCGGATCGCTCCTCCTCTCCAACAACGCGTCCACGGGTGGCACCTGCTTCGGCGATTCCGGCGGCCCGAACTACCTCGGCGCCACGAACGTGATTGCGGCGGTGACGTCGTTCGCCAAGAACGGCACGTGCGGCGGCACCGGCGGCGTCTTCCGCATGGACCGCAGCGACGTCCTCGCCTTCGTCGGCCAATACATGAAGTAGCTGCGAGAATCGCGCAATACCGGGGGACCTGCCTTTCCGTGCAAGAGGCTGGTCCCCTTCGTCCTTAACGCGGGCGGGCTCGGCGGCGTCATCCAAGCATTCGAGGACGCGACGGTGACGGACGTCACCGTCGTTTGTTCCTCACCGGGTTTGATTTGCTGGTGAATCGTTTCGCCGAAACGGGTAATGCTGAAACGATTCCGCTGGCTGGTCGCCAACGCCCGATCCCCGCACCAACGGACGATGAGCGATACGCCGGAACACACGCAGGAAGCGCCGCTGCGTTGGGGCTCCCCGTCGGGACGCATGGACATCCGGAAGCGGCCTCGCCGAGACGCAGCCGTCAATACGGCGCCGCGTCCGCGCGCTGTGCGCTCGGTAGCGGTTCCCGTTGCGCCGGTGACCGTACTCGTGCCGGCATACAATGAGGCAGCGAGCATCGCCGACACCATCCGCAGCCTGCAGGCGCAGACGCTGCCCGTCGCGGAGATCATCGTCATCGACGACTGCTCCACCGACGACACCGCGAGCATCGCGCGCGCGCTCGGCGTCCGCGTGATGCACCCGCCACGTAACACGGGCTCCAAGGCCGGCGCGCAGAACTTCGCCCTGCCGCTGGTGGACACCGCGTACACCATGGCAATCGACGCCGACACAGCGCTCGCTCCCGACGCCATCGAGAAGCTCATGGCTCCGCTCGAGGATCCGACAGTCGCCGCCGCATGTGGCTTCGTCATTCCGCGCCACGTGCGCACCATCTGGGAGCGCGGTCGCTACATCGAGTACCTGTTCGCGTTCACGTTCTACAAGCAGGTGCAGGACCTCTACGGCGCACCGCTCATCGCGTCCGGCTGCTTCTCGGTGTATCGCACCGAAGTCTTGCGTGCGCACGGCGGGTGGGGCACACGCACGCTCGCCGAGGACATGGACCTGACGTGGAGCTTCTACCAGTCGAAGCATCGTGTGCGGTTCGTGCCGGAGGCGGTGTGCTATCCCATCGAGCCACACGACTTCGGTTTCCTGGCCAAGCAGCTCAAGCGCTGGTCGCACGGGTACGTGCAGAATGTTCAGCTGCACTGGCGCGGGCTGCTGCACGTGCCCTTCCTGCGGTCCGCGGTGGCGGTCTCGCTGTGGGACGCGACGCTTGCGGCCATCATCTACCTCATCGCGCTGCCTGTCCTGGCCATCACGTTCCGCAATCCGTGGCTGCTGCTCGGCTACGTGATCGACGCGCCGGCCATCGCGGTGCCAGTCCTCGCAGGTGCCATTCCGCGTGGTGAAGGGCTGAAGGCGCTCGCGAGCATTCCCGCGTTCTTAGTGCTCCGCACCGTGAACGCAGTGTTCTTCCTGCAAGCCGCGTGGACGGAGATCGTGCTGCGCCGGTCGTTTACTACCTACGAGAAGGGACACTGATGACCGCTGGACTTCCTGGTGTAGGCATTGGTGGGATCTTCTATCTCGCATCCGCGCTGCTGATGCCCGTGCGCTCGCTGATGGCGGTGCTCCGCGGGCGGGGCCATGAAGCGCGCTGGGCCCTCGCACTCCGGCAGGCTGGACTCGCCGCGATGATCCTCGTCGCGGTTTGGGGCACGGGCTGGCTCATTGGCTGGAGCGTCGGCGTCATCGCCCCCGACGCAACACCTACGTTTGTCAACGGTGTCACGACGCATGGCGAAGTGCGCAACGTCGTGCGAACGGCCGCTCTTCTCCTCTCGTTCGGCACGCTGGCCACCGTGCTCGCGGTCGTGCAGGTGCTGCGCTTCGCCCTGCCGGCTCGGTGCGCCAACGCCGATGCAATCGCGCAGCCCGGCCACTCGTCACGCTCGGCGGCGTAGGTCGCATATGAGGAGTCGACTAAGGTATCGCATCGGAACGGCGGGCGCGCTCGTCGCGCTGTCATTGCTCTTCTCGAGCGCCGCGGGTGCCCAGCGTCCTACAGGGAGTGCGCTCGCGCGGGCTGACGCCGCCTTTGCGGATGGCGATCGCACCGCCGCCGAGCGCGGCTACGAAGACGTCTTGCGTCAGGATTCGTCGCAATCGCGCGCGGTGTTCCGATTGGCGCAGTTGCGCGAGAAGCGTGAGGCCGGCGCGTCGATCGTGCTGTACCGCCGATACGTCGTGCTGCAACCGCGCGACGCATGGGGCCACATGGCACTCGGCAACGCACTCGGCGCAGCCGGGAATCTCTCGGCAGCGCTGTCCGCGTACGACGCAGCAGTACGCGTGGCGCCCGCAGAGCGCGACGTGCATGTGGGTCGCGCGCGGCTGCTCGCGCGCGCCGGACACACGGACGATGCGATTGCGGCGTATGCGCGCTGGGTGTCCACGACGGCCGGGGACGCCGAAGCGTGGCGCGAGCTCTCGCTGCAGCGGAGGAGGGCGGGTCGCATTCCCGAGGCCGTCGTCGCGCTGGAGCGTGTGCGTGCGCTCGAGACGAAGCCGGCCGAGGTAACGATCGCGGAGCGCGACCTCGCTCGCCTTCGAGCGCTGGGCCGCAGCACGTTGGAACCGCTGGTTGGCGGCAGCGGCGACTCGGATGGCCTGACGACCGCGCGCGCAGGCGCCACGTACACGAGCGCGGCGCTCGGTCGCGCGCGTGGGGTGGTGTTGGCGTCCGCGAACCGAGCTGGTGATGGCACGGTGTCCCGCGGCTCACAACAGGCCAGCGTGGGTCTGCAATTTCGGCCGCTTGCGCAGCTGCGATTGGAGGTAGCGGGTGGTGTCGCGCGTGCTGACCGTGCGTTCGTGGACACCATCATCGTCTTGCGGCCCGGTACGGGGCAGGGCCCTGGTGGGCGCCGTCCCATTGGCGTGCCGACAGTAGTGGGCAGCAACAGCTTCGAGACGTTGCCCGTCGGTCGCGGGAGGCTGTCGTGGCGGAAGCCGGGCGATGCCATCGCGGTCGATGTGCGTGCCGCCCGGCAGCTGCTCGATGCGTCGCCCTTCCTCATCGCGCAGGGAGTGCTGCGCGACGAAGCCAGCCTCTCGGTGGACGTGCGCCTTGCGGGCCCCATCCGCGCGCGCGGCTTTGCGCGGGCAGGCAGCGTGCACAACTCCGAGGAGACGAACGGGCGCCAGATCCTCGGCGGCGCGCTCGCGTATGCGCCGGGCTCGTTCGAGGTGACGATGCGCGCGCAGACCATGCAGAACGATGCCGCGACGCGTCTCGCGTACTTCGCACCGCGGTACGTTCGCACGGCGGAGCTGACGACGTACATCGAGCGCGAGACGGAGGGGGGCACGACGATCGCGCTCGATCTCGGCGGCGGCGCGCAGCAAGTCGCCGATTGGACGACCGCGGCGGGCACGTGGTCGCCGTCGCTGCGCGGATGGACGCAGGTGGTCATGCCGTTGACGTCGTCGCTGTCGTTCGCGACGGAGGTCGAGGCGTACCACTCGCGCGTCGGCAGCGATACGCCCTCGCTTTCGCTGCCTGCGTCGCAGTGGCAGTACGCCTCGCTGAGCCTGTCTCTGCGTGCGGCGTTCTGAGGTTTTGGACTGCGTTGGGCGTTGCTCGTGGGGCGCGGATCAGGGCGGGTGCCGCGAGGCTGGTCGCTAAGGCGACTCAGCCGAGCCTGAGCTCAAGCTAGTGATGAAGAGGTCCAAGGCCGCCTGCAGACGCCGCTCTGCCTCGTCGGCCGCAACACCCCACTGGGCCAAATGCCCATCGACGTGCATCCGCGCCAAGCCGTATACGAGCCCGCGAGCCGTGAGCGGCACGAGCGCAGCGTCCAGCGGGCGCAGCAGGCCACGGCGCTGGGCGTCCGCAAGCAACTCGTCCATCAGTCTTTGGATCTCCGCATTGTGGCGCCGAAATATCTCTGAGCCGTCGAGGTCCACCAGGCTCCGGTCGGAAATAACCCGGAAGTGCATCGGGTTACTGAGCGCCCAGCGCAAATAGGCTGTGCCCACGGCGCGGAAGCGCGCCACTGGGTCGTCCGCGTTTGCTTGCGCGAGTGCGACGTCGATCTCTGCTCGAAAGCGGCCCATTGCCTGTTCGGCGACAGCCGTCAGCAAGGCCATCCGGGTGGGAAAATGCCGGAACGGTGCGCCCGAGGACACCCCGGCCCGCTTGCCGGCCTCACGAACGGTGACGCGCTCCGGCCCTCCTTCCTCGAGAAGCTGGAGAGTCGCTTCAATCAGCGCTTCGCGGAGCCTCCCATGATGATACCGCTGCCGGCGCGCCCCCTTGGCGGGACCGTTGTGCGATGTCCCGTCGACGGAAGTCGGCACGACCGTCTCATCTCGCGGCTTACGATCATCCGGTCGTGTCATGCCCAAATCATAGTCTCGAAGACAGGCCCATGTAAGCCACGCTCACTTTGCACTTGACTTACCAGCTCGGCAAATGTAAGTATCGCTCACTTAATGTAAGCAGTACTTACTTCACTGGGACTTTCGATGATCTTCTTACCTCGCGCCCGATTGCTGTGTCTGCTCGCACTCTTCGTCTCTGGGGAGGGGCGCGCCGTCCATGCCCAGACGCCAACCCACCCGCTCGCTCCTGAGCACAGCACACCGCTTGGAGCCCCCATCCTCAGGATACTGTCGCCCACATCCGGCGAGGTGGTCCACGGCGTCGCCATCATTCGCTTCCAAACCCAGAACGTCATCATCACGTCGCTGTTCCTTCCCCCTGCGCAGCAGCGCGCTGCGCTCCCGGCGGCGCATCTGCATGTCTCAGTCGACGGTGCGGAGTGGCACTGGGTCCATTCCACGGCGGATCCGGTCGTTATCGCACCGCTTTCCCCGGGCGAACATACCGTATCGCTGGAACTCGCAGGCTCGGACCATCGCCCGCTCGATACGCGGACGGTGCGCTTCACTGTAGTCGCCAGACCGATCCCCGCGGCGGATCACGCCGCGCATGCGTCAATGGCGCAGTCAGCGGTTCAAGCGCGATGGGAGCTTCGCCTGCCCAGTGGCGCCCTGGTTTCGACTGGTGCACAGCGGGACAACATCAAGGATGCCGCGCTGTCCGCAGTGCAGCTCTCGTACGTCGTGCGTCCGCGAATTGCCCTGACGGCCACGCTGGGATGGGCGCGGAGTCGCGACCTCGCATCGGCGGACGATCCAAAGCTCGACGTGTTCTCCTATGACGTGGGCGCCGAAGTTCGAGCGCCCCGGTGGGTCGCTGGCGAGCTGTTGACATTGACCCCATTCCTTGGCGCGGGCGTTGGTGGACGGAGCTACAACTATCGTGCGCTGGACCTCGACGCGACGCACAACGTGGCTGCGTACGCCACCGTCGGCGGTGAGGCCGGAGTGGGCCGACTTCGTCTGCGGCTCGAGGTGCGCGACTATGTCGCGGGCTTCAAGCCGCTCGGCGGTAATGGCGTATCCAGTACACACAACGACGTCGTCGCCATGTTCGGCCTCAGTTTCGTCAAGTCTCCTGCGCAGCGTGCGCGCTGACAGGGACAGCCAGCCCGATCCGCATGGCTAACTCCGGCCGCGCTCGGTCGCGGCCGTGTAAACCGTGTACCGAGTTCACTTCGATCTCCGCACCGCTCAGCGAATCCAAGGCTAGCGCGCAGCTACTCTTGGCCGCCGTGATCTCGGACGCCATCATGGAGTCGCGCACGAGCATCGCCGGCGGCGTACGATCTCCGCGCCGCTGCAGATGTCGAACGTGTTTCCGCCGATGGTCATCTCGATGATCGCGGTCGGCGAACAAACCGGTGGGCTGGACGAGATGCGCTCGAAGATCGCGGACTTCTACGACGAAGAGGTGGATGCCGCGATGTCGAACCTGCTGTCGCTCATGGAGCCGGTGATGATCGTGTTCCTGGGCGTGGTGGTCGGCGGCGTGGTCGTCGCCATGTACCTGCCGATCTTCGACATGATCAACGCGGTGCAGTAGGGCGCTTCCCGTGAGCAGTGCAGGGGCTCGGCGAAAGCCGAGCCCTTGTCACGTCGGCCGTGAGGCTGAGTCGCCTAGCGCGATGAGCCTACGCAATTGTCCAACGATCTGCGCCGCAATGTCCGCTCTCGTGGCCTGGGCGCGGTTGCCTTCAACGACCTGGTTGACTGCCTCCACCACCACCGATGTGTGCACTTGAATTCTTGAGAATGCATTCGCGAGTCCAGTGAATTCGTGCGCATACCGATGCGATAGTGCTGTGATGTCTTTTCGCGTGAGTGGCCCCAGCGTTGGATGTCGCAGAATCTCGAACATGTACACGATATCCTTTGCCGATTTCTGAATGCTGGTGCGGCGAATCGACGCCAATCCTTTCTGCATCACATAGGCGGCAAGGGTCGGGACGGTGACGCGGACAGTCGGGTCGAGGAGCGGATGAATGTCCGAACCAACGAGGAGGACCATCGTGTTCTCTGTCAGGATATTGAGATCGGGATATCCGTGAGCCACCAATCTCGGCTGACCTTCGATGTAGACGTCCTCGTCCGTGCGTGTCGCCCTCGTCATGAAATCGAGGTCCACAACGCCATCGAGCAACGGATGATAAAGGTCGGGACATCTGTCGTCGTCCGTAAACAACGTCGACAGGTCGGGCCTGAAGCCGGCGATTTCTGCGAGCTCGATCAGGCTGCGCCGTCCTGCCGGCGGGAGCTTCGCGGGGAGCGTGAAATCGATGTCGTATGTCTGGACTGCGTAGCCTGATGCCGTCGCGTCCAAAGCGCGGTTCGCTTCGGCCAGGTACAGGGCATGAACCCATCCGCCGATGAGGACGATGTCGGGCCCGTATGGCTCGAATGACCGAAGCAGTTTGGCGAATACCTCGGCGGCGTTTGGACCGGTCACTCTATTCGGCCGTCAGGAGGCCTATCTGTTCCCTGCTCAATGAAAGCTCATCGCGAAGAACGGTACGCGCCAAGACTGCGGCGGCCTCCTCCCCTCGAACGCTGTAGTGGCGCAGATCCAGGTACAACTGGATCGGCGACACGACAGGAAGTCCCGCGACGGAGCGGTGGTCGAAGAGCGCAGACTCGGGAGTCGCCGACTTGACGAGTTGAAGATTGCCTCCTTCCGTCAGCGGTTCTGCGAGAAGCGTTGAGCGTGACCAGTGATAAACGCCGTTCCAAGCCTCGTCCCCGACGTAGATCGCAACCGTGTCTTGACGGACGTGCGGCGCCAGGAGAGAGGCCCCCGCGTGAAGGGTGAGCGCAAGAGCCTGCGAGGGCGCGGGCTGCACGCTGACCTTCTCGAGGTAGCCCCTCAACTCCTGTTCTATTTCACTCGAACTAAAGGGAACCGAGAACCGCGCGATGGAGTTGTCCTGCCACGAATACTCCTCGCTCCACTCAGTCAGCACCTGGCCGGCATCGCCCAGACGAAGTCCTCCCGCTGTTCGAATGGCATATCCGCGTGCAACGAATTCGCGGGTTGCTCTCGAGATCCAGCCCATGCTGACTCCCGTTTCGGCCGCGAGGTCGGCGAGCCGGTAAGGGCGGTTCGGCGACCTCAGTAGTGCACGAAGCAACAGACTCGTGCGATCGTGGAACGGGTTGGGAGGCACGAGCGGGTTGAACGCGCTCTCGTGGGCCGTAGCTGTATCGCCGCGGCTGGCGCCCTCGACGTCGACGACGAGGCCAGGCGCGCGGAGGTAGATGTTGCCGCGTAGGTCGGCGTGACTGATTCCCCATTCCCGCAGGGTTTGTCGCTGCCGCGGCAACAGCTTTCGCGACACGAGGAATAGCGTCGCCCTACGTTCGGACCTGAGAAGCCTCCCGGCGAGTGACTCAAGCTCTCGCAGGTCTCGTCCGCTGAGCGCCCGGTCCTTGGCCTCGATTACCAATCGTATGGGTTCTTGCTCGGCGCGAATCTCGTAGACACCATCGAGTGCCAGTTCGCCACTGGCTTCGCCTATGGGCAACATCTCGGGAGGAACCGGCTCGATGGGGTATCCGAGCCGCTCACGAAGCTGAGCGAGGACGCTTCTCACGACGTCCGACCGCTGATCGAACGCCATGAGCTGTCCAACCGGTAAAAGTGGGGGTGCTAGATAAAATTGCCATTATTCGTATAAATGTCAAGTTGTAGTGAAATAACATTGTTTAGTCTTTCGATAAACTTATACTCTCAGTGAAACATGATGGCGGTTCAAACTAGATTGCCGCTAAGTCAAGCCATGACAGTCACTTGGGAGTAGACAGCTGCAGTGGAACTCGGGGCAGCGCGTTTCTTCAAAGCGCACGCTCCGAGCCCGCCGCTCCCGACCGAGGCATCAGCAGCATCGTGCGTCGCGTCATGGCCGTGTCAGCCCGGACACGGAGCGCCCGCGGCAGCCCACGTCTCCCACGCGGCCACAAACGTGGCGTACGGCGTCGGAACCGGCGCGCGGCCGTGCCCCGGATTCCAGCCCCAGGTCACGAGTGACGTGTTCAGGTGCTCGCGAAGCGCAGCCATGTCCTTTCCTCCATTGTGCCGCTTGTCCTTGACTTGTTCGCAGAGTGCGCGCGGTGTCAGCCCGACGAACACGAGTTTCTCCTCAGGCGTGGGCATGTGCCAGCCCTCGGCGGCTCCTGGAGGGACGCTGAGCCCATAGGCGCTTGGCGGATTGGCCAGACCGTGGCACGCGGTACACTCGGCGGCCGGCACGCCGTGCCCCGTGGGCCCGCGCTGCACGTCCATGGCGTGCACTCGGCCCTCGTCCCCTTGCAGCGGCGCATCCCCTGCGGGGTGGCAGTTCTGACACCGCGGGAACTGCAGCACGGCGCGCACCGTGTCGAATGCGGCGACGCCGGCGGCGTACTCGCGCTGCTGGTCCTCAGACTGTGTGCACGCAACGAGGAGAAGACCCAGTGCGAGAGCGGCGCGCATCATCGTGTCCCCGATGCGAGGCGTAGCGGCAGCGTTCGCAGTCGTTGTCCGGTGAGCGCGAACACTGCATTCGCAACGGCGGGACCGATGAGCGCAGTGGCGGGCTCTCCAATGCCACCCATCGGCGCGTCGCTCGGGATCACGTGCACGGTGATCTTCGGCATCTCCGGCATGCGCAGCACGGGGTAGTCGTGGAAGTTGCTCTCGACGACCCTTCCCGCTTTCAGCGTGACGTTCCCGCCGAGGAGCGCGCTCAGCCCAAAGACGACGCAACCCCGGACCTGCGCGTCGACGCCGAGGGGATTGACCACGAGTCCGCAGTCGACCGCCACTGTCACCGCATGGACCCGAATGCGCCCGCCCTCGACGGACACCTCCGCGACTTCGGCGACGATGGATCCCTCTGCCTCGTGAACGGCGAGTCCGCGCGCACGACCTGCTGGTGCCGCGGTTCCCCAACCTGCCTTGGTCGCGGCAGTCTGGAGTGCGCGCGCGAATCGCGGCTTCGTTGCGAGAAGCGTCAACCGGTACGCGAGCGGATCCTTTCCGGCGGCGTGGGCGAGCTCGTCGATGACACACTCGATGGCGAGCGCAGTGTGAAAGTTCCCCACGGAGCGCCACCACGTGACCGTGATTGGCGTCTTCGGTGAGTGCAGGGAGACGTGCCTTGCCTTGATGTCCTCCACATATGGCGAGCTGGCGATGGCCTCGATCGTCGTGCCGTCAATGTTCTTGTCCGCCGAGAACACCTCGAATGGGCTGCCGGCGATGATCGACTGGCCAACAGCGACGTGGTGCCATGCGATCGGCATGCCGTTCGCGTCGACGCCGACTTGAATGCGCTGCACGTATGCGGGACGATAGTACCCGCCGCGCATGTCGTCCTCGCGAGTCCAGATGACCTTCACCGGGACACCGGCAGCCTTCGCAACCAGTACGGCCTCGACGACGAAGTCGGACACCGGACTCGCACGTCGGCCAAAGCCTCCGCCAAGGAACGGCGTGTGGATGGTGACCTTGTCCGCCGTGATGCCCAGCAGCTTGGCGATGATGCGCTGGTCGATGCCCTGGAACTGTGTGCCCGTCCAGATTTCGCACTGCCTGCCGTCAAGCTTGACGGTGCAGTTCAGGGGTTCCATCGCGGCGTGCGCGAAGTATGGCATTTCGAACGACACGTCGAGGACGCGTGCGGCGGCCGCGAGCTTCTCCGTCACACCGCCGGTATCGACCACGGTGTAACCGGGCTTGCGCGACAGGGCACGGAAATCGGTGAGGAGCTTCTCCGTGCTCACGCCGCCTCCGTCTGGCACCGTCCACTCCGCGCGCACGGCGTCACGGCCGAGCTTTGCCGCCCAGAAGTGCTTCGCAACGACGGCGACTCCTCCCGCCGCCGCAACAACCTTCTCGACGCCCGGAATTTTCAGCGCCTCGGCACCGTCGAACTTCACGAGCCGCGCGCCGAACGCTGGCGGTCGCAGTACGACCGCGGTTCGCAGGCCCGGAAATGCAATGTCGATCCCGTACTTCGCCTGGCCGGTGATCTTCTCCGGCGTGTCGAGGCGGCGTACCGCGGTTCCGATCACTTTCCAATCCTTCGGCGCTTTCAGCGTGACCGATGATGGAGGGGCCAGGCGCATGGCGGCGTCGGCGACGTCTCCGTACGTGAGCCGCTGTCCGTTGAAGGTGATCGCGCCGCCGGCCGCAGTCAGCTTGTCGGGCGTGGTCTTCCATCGCGCGGCAGCAGCGCGGAGGAGCAGCACCTTCGCGGTCGCGCCGACGTTGCGGTACCGGTCAAACTCGGTGCGCGTGGTGAACGATCCCGTCGTCGCCTGGAATCCGAAGAGCGTGTGAGCGTAGACAGGCGCCGCCAACGCGTGTTCACTGCGGATCTTTGACCAGTCGCAGTCCAGTTCCTCTGCGATCAGCATCGCGAGCGTGGTCCAGATCCCTTGACCCATCTCCGAATGCGCGAGGAGCACAGTCACCGAGTCGTCAGTGCCAATCCGCAGGAAGGCATTCGGTGGCGGAAGCGGTGGCGGTGCGGCAGGCTGTGTGTCCATGGATGCTCCACGCAGCCGCTTGGGCACATGGAAGCCGATCACAAGGCCCGCCGTCCCGACTGCGGTGCGGGCGAGGAATTGCCGGCGCGAGACTGTCATGTCACGCCCCGCTGCAACCGAGAGGCGAGGTGGACGGCTTCACGCACGCGTCCGTACGTCCCACAGCGACAGATATTGCCGGAGAGCGCTGCGTCGATGTCCGAGTCCGTCGGGTCAGGTTTCTTCGTGAGCAGCGCCACAGTCGTCATGATCTGACCGGATTGGCAGTAGCCACACTGCACGACATCCACCTCGGCCCACGCGCGCTGCACGGGGTGGGAGCCGTCCGGCGAAAGACCTTCGATGGTCGTGACCTTCCGCGCACCGACGCTGGACACCGGCGTGATGCAGGCGCGCACCGGGTTGCCATCGATGTGTACGGTGCACGCACCGCACTGCGCCATTCCGCAGCCGTACTTGGTCCCGCTCAGTTGCAGAAAGTCACGGAGCACCCACAACAGCGGCGTATCGTCGCTGGCGTCCACCGTATGAACCGCGCCGTTGACGTCGAGCTTGAGTACCATGACGCACCTCTTGGTCGTTGTGTCGGCGCTCAGTCGCCGCGCCGTCGTGCCAACCGCCGTTACACCGTCGCATGCACGGGCTCTAGAGACAGGGAAGACGACAACTCACGGTAGGCGTTGATCTGCGCCTGGAGTTCGGCCACTTTCTGCTCCGCGGTGGCAATGGCGTCGGCACCGGCGAGGAAGCGTCGAGGTGGTGGCAGCTCGGCGGCGATTGTGATCAACGCCTTTGCGAGCTTGGCTGGGTCACCGCCCTGTTTGCCGTTCTGGGACTTCCAGAACGCCTGCTGCGCTGCACTGCGCGCCGCGTAATCGTCGACGGATGCCTCAGCGTACTGTGTCGACTCGTCCGTCAGCAGCTCCGTGCGAAAGAAGCCGGGATTGACGATGGTCGTCGCGATGCCGAAGGGCGCGACCTCGGCCTGTAGTGATTCCATCCATCCCTCGAGGCCGAACTTGGCGGCGGAGTACGCTGTGCAGAATTCGAAGCCGACCAGCCCCGCGGCCGAGGAGATCGAGATGATGTGACCCGAGCGCTGTTTCCGCATGACTGGCAGCGCAGCGCGGGCGACGTTCATCGGCCCGACAAGGCTCGTGGCCAGCTGGCGCTCGCCTGTGCTGGCGTGAGCTCTTCGAAATAGCCCGCCTGAAAGTTCGCGGCGTTGTTGACGACAACGTCCACGCGCCCGAACCGCGCGACGGCAGCCTGCACCGCCGCCTCGGCCTCAGCGAGGCTGGTGACGTCCAGCTTGGCCACGAGAAGGTCGTCGGCCACACCGATCGCCTTTGCCACGGCGTCGGGGCGCCTGCCGGTTGCAACGACGGCGTGCCCCGCTGCGAGGGCAGCCTTCGCGAAATGGACGCCCATCCCACGGGCCGCTCCAGTAGTGAGCCAGACTTGCCTTGTACGCATATGATGTCTTGGACTCGCCGAGTCGGTATTGCCTATTCCCGAGATCGGTGATCGGTCACATGAAGGCGGTTTCCACTCGACCGACGTTCGACTTCCCGATTCAGGGCTATCGCCCTTCAAGGAGAAGAAGCTACGCCGCCACGCCCGCCACTTCCCTGCCGAAAAGTCGCCATTTCTTGCCCATTCCTCTGAGTCGCTGAATGCGTGTCGCTCGCCGTGGTATCGTGAAGGCCGGAGATCAGGTTCTTCACCAGCTGGAAGCACAGTCATGACCGCAACTCTCGACGGATCGAACGCGACGCCAGATGCTGCTCTTGAAGCCGTCCGCACAGAGGCTGCGCTCCGCGAACTCGTTGAGCGTTTGGCGCGACACACGGGCTCGGATGGGAGGCACGAGACAGCAATTCCGCAGCTGGTGTTCTATCGCTTTTCAGATCCGTGGGCGCCGACGGTCGTGCTGCAGGAGGCCGCGGTATACGTCGTCGTTCAGGGACGGAAGCAGGTGATCGTCGGCGATGAGACCTACGTATATGATCCGACGCAGTACCTGGCCGTGTCCGTCGCACTCCCTGCGCTCGGCAACGTCCTCGTGGCGAGTCCGGAGAAACCGTACTTGTGCCTCACGCTCAACGTGGATCCCCGCGAACTGGCGGCGTTGCTTGTGGAGACGGGACAGCCGTCGCCGCGCGACGATCACGATGGGCGAGCCTTGTATGTGAGCGCGATGCGCGCACCGCTTCTCGACGGGTTCGTTCGCCTCGTGCGGCTCCTGGACGCGCCGCAGGAAATCCCCGTGCTGGCGCCACTCGTCCTCCGCGAGCTCAGCTTTCGACTGCTGCACAGCGAGCAGTTTGGGCGCCTCGCGCAGATCGCCATCGGGGACGGTCGACTCAAGCGGATCGCGGGCGCGATCTCGTGGATCAAGCAGCATTTCGCTGAGCCACTGAGAGTCGAGGAACTGGCGAGACACGCGAACATGAGTGCTTCGGCGCTACACGCGCACTTCAAGGCCGTCGCCGCGATGAGCCCAATCCAGTATCAGAAGCGGCTGCGCTTGGAGCACGCGCGGCGACTACTCCTCTCGGAGGAAACGAGCGCCGACGCCGTGGCGCACCAGGTGGGCTACGTCAGCGCATCACAGTTCAGCCGCGAGTACGTTCGGCTGTTCGGTGAGCCACCACGCCGTGACGCTCAACGAATGCGTGACGCCGCTTCTGGCGTGCCGTGACCTGCGGAAACCGCCGGGCAGCGATGCTGTCCCGGCGGTTTCTATATCCGACGACGTCAACTCAGCGAATCCAAGGCTAGCGCGCAGCTACTCTCGGCGGCCGTCCTCATCGATGCACTGCTACGCGGTGCGACGCTTCCTGCCAAACAGGACCACGCCGAGCAAGCCTGTGCCGAGGAGCGTCAGCGTCGCCGGTTCGGGTGTGGCGACCACTGTCGGTCCGATGTTCACGTCGTCCATGATGAACTGCGAGGACTGCCCGGGATTGGGCAGGGACGAGAAGTGCACCGCGTCGATGCCCGCCCAGTTGACCGACAGGAACTGCGGCGACTGGAAGCTGACGTTGAACGCGGTGGAGAACAGCTGGGTGACGCCGAGAAAACCGGTGACCTGCACGGCGGTGGCGGCGTTGGATCGCGGATCGGTCGCCGCGTTGGGGTCGCTGGTGAACGCCGCCGAGAGCCACGCGCCACTGAAGGTGAACGGGCTCGCGCTGGTGAACGATGCGGCGTTTCCAAAGGCGTTGTAGACCGCCTGGTTTCCACTGACGACGCCCGCGCAGTACCCGTGCGCGCCGGCGGGGCTGGGGGCGCAATGGCCCTCGTTGACGTTGTGGTAAGAGTAGAAATTGTTCCAGGTGAAGCCACCGTACGAGCCGAGGGGACCAGGCGACGGCGCGGCCTCAAACGTTTCTTGCGCGCCCGCGGGTGCCGCGGACAGTGCAAGCATGCCAACAACTGCAGCTATGGCGAGAACGCTTCGTCGCATCTCTCTCTCCGGGGAAAAGTTGTAAGTGGCGCGCTCGCCTATGCACGTACCGTGCCCTATGGCAGAGGCCGGCACAGACAGTCTGTAAGTCGTTGACACCAATGCATTTATATGCTGTTCAACGCGGCAGCCGCCTTTGCGCCGCAGCCGAAAACCGCAGCGCCGGCGCGACACGTTTTGCGGTTCTCGCGTGCCGTCGAGCTCGAACGCGTCACTCGCGTGACGTAACCGGGGGCCCCGGACTTGCCTCGTCCAGTTCGCACGGCGACGCTGTCGGGAAGGCTGGTACGCGCGCAATACCCATCTGACGCCCATGCCCTTGAGCTGCCGCTGTCTCGCGCTACTCTCCGCCACGTTTCCGGTGCTGGCGGCGTGCTACGAAAGCACGCCAACGCTTCCCCGGCCGGTTACACCGGACCTCAGCGCGCTCCCCTCGGCGCGCTGTCACGTCGACGTGGCGCAGCGGTCGCTCACGTGCGAGGCGATATCACGCACCACGTCGCCGCTCCCGCCGTCCGTGCTCGCGGATCGCATCGTCGGCGGTCAGGACGTGTACGTCAAACTCGTCAGCTCCGGCACCGCGTACAACGGGGGCACCGCGGTCCTCTCGAGCGACGTTACGCTCCAGAACCTCACGCAATTCTCGATGGGCACGACCGACGGCGTGTCCATGGTGCCGGTGCGGGTCTTCGTTCATTCCGGACCAAACGTCACGTCGGGCACCGGCACGGTCACCGTTCTGAACGCGGGCACGGACACCTTTCTCGGTACCGCGCAGCCGTACTACGCATACGCGCAGACTATCGCCCCCTTTCAGATCTCCAACGCGTATCACTGGGAGTTCTCCGTACCCGCGACCGTCAACACGTTCGACTTCACCGTCTACGTTTCGGCGCCAATGACAAACGAGACCGGACCGATGCTCGACCGCGCGTGGACCGGCGGCTCGAGCGCAGGCTGGGCGGTGGGCAGCAACTGGCTCAATGGCCTTGCACCAGATGCATCGAGCGTCGTGGCCATTCCTCCTGATTCGCTCATCGCGGGGGTGCACAGCCAACCGGTCCTTCCGGCGGACGCGAGCGTCACGCACCTGCGGGTCGGGTTTGCAAGCTCGCTGGATCTGGCGACACACGTACTCACGGCCAGTGGGAACGTGGACGCCGTCGGGGCCATCACGAATGGCACGCTCATGCTCACAGGACCGAATGCGCTGCTGGGCGGCACGCTGAACGTCCTCACCATCCCGGGCCACGCGCGCGTCCAACGTCTCACGGTTGCCACGGGCGCCGTCACCGTCACGGGCTCGTTGTCCGTCTCGTCCGATCAAACTCTCAGCATCCAGCTCCCATGACGATCTCCGTACACCCTCGTCGCGCCGCTCGCTTGGCTCGCTTCCTCGTCGCAGCGTCCGCCCTCGTCGGAGTCGCCGCCCCGCTTGCGGCGCAGACACCGGACTCCGCGCTCGCCGTCAGTCGCGCCGGCCTGAGCTTGTTCCGCGTGAACATCGACGGCGGACTCAAGGCGGGTGGCAACTATGATGGTTCGAGCGGGGGTATTGCCGCCCAGGGCGCGGGCACGCGCCTGATGTGGTATCCGCAGAAGGCGGCGTTCCGGGCTGGCTATGTCAATGGCACGCAGTGGGACGATGCGAATATCGGCAACTCCTCGGTCGCAATCGGTGAGAACGTGCGAGCCAGCGCTGACCACGGCGTCGCGTTTGGGCTGCGAAGCACCGCGTCGCAAATCAGCGCGTTCGCCGTGGGCGAGGACAACACGGCGTCGGGCGCCGCATCAGTCGCCATGGGCTATCGCGCAAGCACCAACGCGAAGCAGGGCTCGTTCGTCTTCGCCGACAAGTCCACGGTCGATACCCTGCGCGCCGGAGTGAATCATTCGGCGAATTGGCGGACGAGCGGTGGCTTCCGGATCTTCACGGCGAGCAACCTCAGCACGGGCGTGACGATTCAGTCCGGCGCCTCGGTGAGCAACTGGGGACAGTCCAACGCCGTGATCAGTACGAGCACCGGCGCGTCTCTGTCTACCGGTGGCGCGTGGACGAATGCCTCCGACGTGAATCGCAAGCACAGCTTCCTGCACGTGGATGGCGAGGACATCCTCTCGAGACTGAGACAGCTGCCGATCAGCAGCTGGAGCTACCGGACCGAGACCGATTCGGTTCGCCATCTAGGTCCGACGGCGCAGGCGTTTCGCGCCGCGTTCGGCCTCGGGAGCGACCAGGTTTCCATCGCGACGGTCGATGCTGACGGCGTTTCACTCGCAGGCGTGAAGGCGCTCGACGCGCGCACCCTGGCGCAGCAGACCCGCATCGGGGCACTGGAGCGCGAGAACGCCGCACTGCGCGCTCGGCTCGACCGGCTGGAGCGAGCCATCTCGAAGCCGGGGCAGGGATCGGCCAATCCGCGGGATTGATTCGTCTGGCGTAGCCTCTGTACCATTACGGACCTGCCTCTCTCGCCGAGGGCAGATCCGTATCGCACACTCACGTCAATCGGAGCTATGCGCGTCTCATCGCACCTCGCATCTCGTCATCTCTGCGCCGGCATCGGGTTCGCGCTCATCTCGGCGCTCATTCCGGCGTGCGGCTCGGCGACCACCACCCCACAGGGCGCCTCCGTGGCGGGCACGTGGGACCTGACGACGGTCAACGGCGTGAAGCCTCCGTTCACCCTGCAGGCCGCAGATCCCAGGCAGGAACTGCTGTCGAAACGGTACGTCATCACCGCCGCGGGCACGTACACGTACGCGTTTGCCGTGCGCACCACCGACGTCGACGGCACCGTGACCACCACGAACGGATCGGATGCCGGCACGCAGACGCTCACGGAAAATCTCGTCACGTTCCGCAGCAACGCCGATGGCTCGACGTTGCTCGCGTCGGTGGACGGCAGCAGCATGACAATCGTGACTGGCGCGCTCACGCAGCTGTTCACGAAACAGTGACGAACGCCCGACCATGACGTACGAGAAGTCGGCCGACGTCACCTTGACGCCGGCCGATGTCGCGCCTCGATACGCTGTTCCCAGCTAGCGCGGTGCTGGTCCTCGTTAAGACGCCGTTCCGTCGCGAGAAGACAAAACGTGCGTCAACGTGGCCGCTACGTCAGCGCCGTCCCGATGACCCAAAAATCGGTCGTCCCACGGGCGACGGCATGCTGAAGTCGGGACGGCTGTCAGGACGCATGCGGCCATCGGTGCGCGGATCGCACTTGTCCCGCACGCGGCCGCCGCGAAGGACGGCCGTGCCAGCGATCCCGCCAAGAATTCCAACGAGGCCGCCGCCGCTGCCCCCGTGATCGAGCACGTCGCCCTCGGCGGACGGCCCACCCCCACCATGCCCGCTCTGGGGCTCCGGTGCCGGACGCGCTGCCACCATCACGGGCTGCTCCGCCACGGGTGACGCCGCTGTCAGCACGGGCGCCGGCGCCGCCGACTCCATCGCAGCGACGGCCACAGCCGCCTCGATCGTCGCCGCGTTGGGTGCGGGCGTCTCGGTCGCGGCCAGGTGATGCTGGTGCGCAGCCTTGGGCTTCGGCGCGCGATCGGTCGCGCGAGACTGCTCGACGTCAGAGACGAATCGCATGCGCGTGTAGCTCTGCGGTGCGACGGCCAACCCGGGCGCCGATGCCACCGCGAGGTCCTTTGCCAGGTCGGCAGGCATTCTCGCCGTCGGTTCATCGTGCTTGCCGCAGGCGCTGATCAGGAGGAACAACGAGAGTGCAGCAGCGACTTTGCATTCTGCCCGCATGTGAACCTCCGAGGTGTTGGACGACGTGTCCTGCCCGCGCCCACCGATGGTATGCGCGTGGCAATGAGCGCAACGCATTCAGTGAGCCAGTGAGTGAGGCGGTGGTGAGCGCATCCCGCCGTATGTTTGTCCCTTCGCGGAGACACGTGTGTCGACATTTGTGGACAGAGCGACTCGGCGCGCCGATGCGGCGTGCGGCGAACGACGCTGGGCGTTAACCTCTCGCGGCACTCCGTCGCCTATTCCTGGTGCGTCGCACGTCTCGAACACCGCACGCTTCACGGCCATGCCTCGTCTCATATTCGCGCTCTTGTTGTTCGCTGTCGCGTGCGCACCTGGTCAGCACCCCGCGATGTCCAAGGCGCAACGTGCGGCCGTCGCTGACACGCTTCGTACCATGATCACCGGCGCCTACGATCTCTCCAGGTCCGGAGACGCGGTCGCCCGTCTGATGAGCCTGTATTCCGATACCGGCGCCGTCATCTCGGCGAGCGGCGGCACGGTGTCTACTTCGCGGGACACGCTGGAAGCGGGCATTCGCGCCTTCTGGGACAACGTGGGACGCAATATGCGCGACCCCAAGTGGACGTGGGGCGAGATGCACGTCGATGTTGTCGCGCCCGACGCCGCCGTGGTGACCACGACGTATCGTGTGTCGCACCTGACCCCGCGGGGCGAACCGCACGTCATTGCCGGCGCGTGGACCGCGGTGTTCCAGCGGAGAGCCGGCCGATGGGTCATCGTGCACGAGCACCTCTCTGACGTTCCCGCCAACCGGAGCTCTACCGGATGATTGCTCGCATGCGCTCGGCGCTGGTCGCACTCGCGCTCACGACGTCCATCACCGCGAACGCGCAGGGACCGGTGCCTCCGCTCCCCTTGCCGCGCGATTCCACGCTGCCCACGGTGTTTCACATTGGTGACTCCACCGTGCGCAATGGCAGCGGCAACGGCGCCAACGGCCAGTGGGGATGGGGCGACATGACCTCATGCTGGTTCGACACGACGAAGGTGAACGTCGTCAACCGGGCGATCGGTGGGCGCAGCAGCCGGACGTACCTCACGCAAGGCCAGTGGGACCGCGTGCTGGCGATGCTCAAGCCAGGCGACGTGGTCACCATGCAATTCGGCCACAACGACGGCGGCGCCGTGAATGACACCAGCCGAGCACGCGGTACGCTGCGCGGCATCGGCGAGGAGACCGACGAGATCGACAACCTGCTCACGCACCAGCGCGAGGTGGTCCACAGCTTCGGCTGGTATCTCCGGCGCTACATCGCAGACACACGCGCGCGCGGCGCGACGCCCATCGTCGCGTCATTGGTGCCGCGCAACTACTGGGAGAACGGCAAGGTGCGGCGCGACTCAGCGAGTTTCGGAGGCTGGGCCGCGCAGGTTGCGCGCGCCGAAGGCGTGGCGTTCCTGGACCTCAACGACTTGGTCGCGCGCATGTACGACGTCCTTGGCGAGGAGGAGGTCAAGGGGTTCTTCGTGAGCGACCGCACGCACACGACGCTCATGGGCGCGCAGCTGAACGCGCAACTCGCGATCTACGCCCTCAAGCTTCTTCCACAGAATCCGCTCGCCAGCGTGCTCGTGAACTGCAAGCGCTAGCCAGGAGCATCAGCCGGCGTCTGCGACGAGCCAGGGGTCGCGTGACATCCAGTGTTCGTCAGGCGCGAACAGGAATACCATCCCGCCGTCCGCGAGCTTGGGCAGCAGTCGCTCGGCGCGCGCGGGCTCCATGGCCGGGCAGCCCTGGCTGCGGCCTGCCTTGTCCGGCGTGACGTACGGAGCACCGTGCGCCACCACGCGACGAGCAAGCGCGTTGTCATTGAAGCCGCTGGACACGCCCATCAACCGCAGGCCCACGGCTGTGTAGGGACGGCCGCCAATCTTGCCGTGAAAGTCGTACGCAGCCTTCGCGACATACAGGCCGAGCGACGTGGCGTTGCTGCCGTACTCATTGGAGAAACGCGTGGGCACGCCGTCCGCCGACGTCGCCGAACCGCGACCATGCGCGACCGTGAACGGGCCGTCCACGACGGTGAGGGACGACATGTCGAACACGTAGCCGCGCGCGGCGGTGCTCGGCTGGCCGTAGTCGACGAAGTAGAGGTAGGGCTTCCTGACGACCTCCGGGTGCGCCGCCTTGTATGCGAAATAGCCCTGGAATGCCTTCTCCAGTGCCTCGGGACGGCTCAGGCGGCGCACCGAACCGCTCAGCGCCTCGAGGGCGACCTTCGTCACTGCCGAAACCGTCGCGTCCGCGCTCCTGGCAGAGTCCGCTGCGCGTGGCGCGCTTACGAACTTGACCGCCGCGGTGAGCACTGGGCCGGTCGAATGGCGCTCAGTCGAGAACTGGGCGCTCGCAAAGACGACGGCGCTCGCGCCTACGAGAAAATTCAGGTACTTGGCTGGAACCATGGGGTGGCTCTCTGCATGGGAGGGCAGTCGCGGCGCCGGGAGGGAGGGCGCTACAGGGCGGAGCCGTAAAACTCGGCTGCGCATACTTCGGCCGGAACAACGAATATAGCTCGAACAGGCCTCTGCGTAAAGTGTTGCAGCGTATAATCTTATGGTAGCGCTCGCCACATCCATTTCCGCCGACGGGCGTACTGCGCATCTACCCCGGATCGCCGAGTTGGTTCACCGACCTGGCGCGGTGCCGGGGTGATTGACGATCGCTCGGTCGCCAGTCTCCAGTCCTGAGCGAATATCAAAAGCGCGGACACGGATTCGACGGATTTCACGGGGAACAGCCGGATCAAGCGCAGTCGCAATCACGCAAACCCGGCAGTTCCCGTTGAATCCGTCACGATCAGCTTTTCTGCGCTTTTGACGTGCTCGCTTCATCTCCAACGGCGCAGTCCCCGCGCTACACCCGCCAGTCGCCGGTCTCCAGTCTCCAGTCTCCAGTCTCCGCTCGCCGCTCGCCGACACTTGGGGCGCACGGAGAGACGCGCTATCCTGATCGGACGAATGACCTCGCTCCGCCCAAACTCCGTTCGGTTCACCTTGCTGCTGGCGTCGCTGGTGACGCTGGCGTCGTTCGCCACCGATATGGGGTTGCCGGTGCTCGCCGAGACGGCGGCATCGCTGGGGGTGACGCCCGCGACCGCCGCGCTGACGATGAGCGTGTTCATGATCGGGTTCGCGTTCGGGCCGCTCGTCATCGCGCCAATCTCGGATCGCCATGGACGACGTCCGCTACTGCTCGCGGGCGTCGCGACGTTCTCGCTGTTCGGCGCATTGGGGGCGTTCGCGCAATCGCTGCCCGCGCTGCTGACCTGGCGCCTGCTGATGGGCGTGGGCGCGGGAACGGCGCAAGTGCTGGTGATCGCGACCATCCGCGATGTGTTCCGCGGACGCGAGGCGCGCACGCGGCAGTCATACGTGAATCTCGCCGCCGGACTCGCGCCCATCATCGCGCCGACGCTCGGCGCGTGGATTTCGAGCGTGGGCGGTTGGCGCGCGATCTATGGTGCGCTTGCGGCGGGCGGCGTGGTGTTGCTCGTGCTTGCTGCACGCAACCTTCCGGAGACAGCGCCGCTCCACGCGCGGGGTGCGCTCACGCTGCGCGGCACGCTGCGCAACTACGCACGCGTCGTGCGCCATCCGGTCACCATCGGCTATGCGCTGGTGGTGGCGCTGTGCTTCGCAAACCTGTTCGCGTACGTGTCGGGCTCGTCACTGGTGCTCATCGGCGTGATGGGCGTGTCGCAGGGGATGTACGGATTGCTCTTCGCATGCACGTCGCTGGGCCTGATCATCGGGTCCTTCACGAATGCGCGGCTCAACCGCAAGGGCGTGTCACACACACTGCTGATCACGGTCGGCATGACGGTCATCGTCGCCGTGGCGTTGCTGTTGTTCGCTCTCTCGGCGACAGACCTGCTCACCGCGCGAGTGCTCGTGCCGCTCATCGTGGTCAGCTTCGTCGGACACGCGGTGGTGCGTGCGAACGCGGTGCAGGGTGCGCTGGAGCCGGTGCCGGAGATCGCCGGCGTCGCGAGCGCGGTGCTGACCGGATTGCAGATGGTGCTCGGCGCGGCGGCGAGCGCCGTGGCGGCCGCGCTCTTCGATGGCCACTCGGCGCTGGCCATGACGGGGACGATGGCCGTGTGCGCGGTGGCGGCGTACGTGGTCTACCTCGCGGTGGTGCGCCCCGCCGAGCGTGCGTTCCGCGCGACGCACCCGCATGTGCACACGGAGGAACTCGAAGTGTACGCGGAGACGGTGAGTACCTGAGGACTCGCGACTCGTGGCGTCGCGCAGTGACCGCTTGCGCAATGCGCCGGCGTCGCGAGTGGCGCGAATGAAAGTCCGTCGAGATTTCGAACTGCCACAGGCGCTGATTCATGGCCGACAAACGCCGATACAGCGCGCCTGCGGGCACATCGGCAATCGGAAGCATGAAAGGCGAAATCGTCGCTCACGTGTAGTGATGCACGGCAGCGCTCGGAGCGAGTCGGCGGCAGTTGTCGGCTTCCTATCCGCGCCCTGTGGCAGTGCAGAAATCGCGCGGCACTCTCATGGCAACGATCTTGACGCCTTTCAGGCGTGATTCGCCGGCGCCAGCGGCGATCTCATTCCCTCGCGAACGCCGCATCGAACGACGCGGCAGAGGGAGGAAAGTCGATGGCGCGCACGAACGCGCAGGCCTCGCGCGCGCCGTGCTCGCGATCCATCCCGCCATCCTCCCATTCGACGGACAGCGGGCCGTCGTAGCGCACCGCGTTGAGCCGGCGCACGACCTCCTCGAAGTCGATGCGCCCGCGGCCGAGCGAACGGAACTCCCAGTTGCGGTCTGGATGGCCGAAGGAGAGATGGCCCCCGAACACCCCGGACGCCGTCGCACGCTCCGACCACCACACATCCTTCATGTGCACGTGGTAGATGCGGTCCGCGAAGCGGTTGATGAACTCGAGGTAGTCCACGCCCTGATAGCCAAAGTGGCTCGGGTCGTAGTTGAAGCCGAACGCGGGCCGGTTGCCGATGGCCGTGAGCGCGCGCTCCGCGGATGAGACGTCGAACGCGATCTCCGTGGGATGGACCTCGAGCGCAAAGCGCACGCCCACCTCGTCGAAGACGTCGAGGATGGGATTCCACCGCGTGGCAAAGTCTTCGTAGCCGCGTTCGATCCACACGTCCGGCACCGGTGGGAAGCTGTACAGCAGTGGCCAGATCGATGACCCGGTGAACCCCGCGACGATATTGACGCCAAGCCGGGCCGCCGCGCGCGCGGTGTCCTCCATCTCCTTCGCCGCGCGCGTCCTCACACCTTCGGGATCGCCGTCCCCCCAGACATGCGCCGGGATGATGGCCTTGTGGCGCTCGTCCACGGCATCGCAGACCGCCTGGCCCACGAGGTGATTGCTGATGGCGTGCAGCGAGAGGCCGTGCTTCGCGAGGATGTCGCGCCGGCCCTGGCAGTAGTCGTCCTCGGCGAGTGCGCGAACGACGTCGAAGTGGTCGCCCCAGCAGGCGAGCTCCAGGCCGTCGAAGCCGAACTCGCGCGCCTTCTGCGCGACGGTCTCGAGGGGAAGGTCGGCCCACTGGCCGGTAAAGAGCGTGACAGGTCGCGTCATGAGTCGGTGAGAGTGGTTCGCTGCGTCAACGTCCGGGCGCGTCGTACGACGCATCCACCCAGTCGCCGGCCCGGCCGCTTTCGAGCGCGGACTGAATGAAGTGCACGCCCACTGCGCCGTCCCGCGCCGTGGGGAAGTCCAGGTCGAGCGGATCGGGCGCCACACCGGCGCGGCGCGCGGCGATGACGCGGATGGCACTCACGTAAATGTTCGCGAAAGCCTCGAGCATGCCCTCCGGGTGGCCGGCGGGCATGCGCGTGCCGCGCTGCGCCGCGGGCACGAGGTGCGCGTGGCCCGGCTTGTAGGTCTCGATGGGCCCGTCTGCGCGGCGCACGACGAGGAAGTTGGGATCTTCCTGGTGCCACTCGAGCGACGCCGTGGTGCCGTACACGCGAATGGCGAGGCGATTCTCCTCGCCAACGGAAATCTGTGAGCAGAACAGGATGCCCTTCGCCCCACCCTTGTAGTGCACGAGCATGTTTGCGTCGTCGTCGATGCGGCGGCCGGCCACCATGCTGCTCACGTCGGCGAACAGCCGCTCCATCTCCAGCCCCGACACGTAGCGCGCGAGGTGCTCGGCGTGCGTGCCGATGTCGCCGATGGCGCCGGCGCCTGCGCGTGCGGGGTCGGTGCGCCAGTCTGCCTGCTTGTTGCCCGTCTGCTCCACCGGTGTGGCGAGCCACCCCTGCGAGTATTCGACGATGACCTTTCGCACGGTGCCCAGCGCGCCGCGCTCCACGAGCGCGCGCGCCTGCTTCACCATCGGATACGCGGTGTACGGATGCGTCAGGGCGAACACGACGTCGTGCTGCTTCACCAGGCGGCAGAGCGTCTCGGCATCCTCGAGCGTGGTGGTGAGGGGCTTGTCACAGACGACGTGAAAGCCCCGCTCGATGAACGCGCGCGCCACGGGGAAGTGCAGGTGGTTGGGCGTGACGATGGATACGAAGTCGATGCGCTCGCCCTCGGGGAGCGCCGCTTCGCGCACGGCCATCTCCTCGAAGCTCGCGTACACGCGCCCGGGCATGAGCCCGTACTGCTCGCCCTGCGCGCGGGACTTCGCCGCGTCGGACGAGAAGGCGCCCGCTACGAGGACGGCAAGACCATCGAGGGTGGCGGCGCGGTTGTGAACCGCGCCAATGAAGGCGCCTGGCCCGCCCCCTACCATTCCGAATCGCAGTGGCGTCATGAGTCGAGTGAACGTGATTCTGCGTGGCAAACGTGGTCGGTAAGGCTACGGTCCCGCGCCTGTGGTCTCAAGCCCGTGTCGGAAGGTGCAGATCCTTCACTTCGTTCAGGATGACAACCCACACGTCGTTCAGGATGACAGCCGGTCGCGCGCGAGCGGGCAGGATCCTACGTTGTGCGCATCCCTCCTCCATTCTCGAGCCGCCCTCAAGCATGTCCTCACGCGTGATACGTCTCACCCTGGCACTCGCACTCGTTGCGAACTCCGTTGGCGCACAGGCGGTCGCGCCGGCCGGCCCCACAACGCTCAACGCGCACCAGCGTCTCGCGCGCGAGGTCTACAAGGAGCTGGTCGAGATCAACACCGTGGATTCGGTGGGCTCCGTGACCAAGGCGGTCGAGGCCCTGGCCGCCCGCTTTCGCGCCGCGGGCTTTCCCGCCGAGGACGTGCGCGTCCTGATTCCCAGCGACGCGCCATCCAAAGGGAATCTCGTCGTGCGCTATCGCGGCCGCGGCGGTCCCACTGCGCGCCGCCCGATCATGCTGCTCGCGCATCTCGACGTGGTGGCAGCCAATCGCGCCGACTGGCCGAACGATCCGTTCGTCCTCCAGGAGGTGAACGGGTACTTCCTCGGACGCGGCACCGCGGACGACAAGGCGATGGCGGCCATGTGGGTGGCCAACGTGCTTCGCATGAAGCAGGAGCGCTTCGTCCCCGATCGCGACCTCCTCGTCGTCCTCACCGCAGACGAGGAAGGTGGAGCGAAGAACGGCGTCGAGTGGCTGATCGCCTCGCACAAGAACCTCATCGACGCCGAGTATGCCCTGAACGAGGGCGGTGGCGGCACGCTCGACGGCAACACGCCGCTCTTCCACTCCGTGCAGGCGACGGAGAAGGTCTACGTGGACTTCACGCTCACCGCCACGAACACCGGCGGCCACTCGAGTGTGCCGCGTCCCGACAACGCGATCTACCAGCTGGCGCAGGCCCTCACGGGCGTGTCTCGCTACCAGTTCCCCGTGGCGCTCAACGAGGTGACGCGCCCGTTCTTCATGCAGACGGCCAAGGTCGAGCCGCGTGCAAACATGGCCGCCGCCATGCGCGCGATCGTCGCCAATACGTCCGACGCCAGCGCGCTTGCCACCCTGTCCACGGACGCGCGCTACTCGTCCATGCTGCGCACGAGCTGCGTGGCGACGCGACTCGCCGGGGGCCACGCGTACAACGCGCTGCCGCAGCGTGCCACCGCGAACGTGAACTGTCGCATCGCACCGACGTCGAGCGTGGATGAAGTCATGTCGGCCCTCGTGCGCGCCGTCGGCGATACGGGCATCAAGGTGTCTCTCGTCCAGACGATCGCGCCCAAGTTCGGTCGCGCGCCGAGCCCCATCGAGCCGGCGCTGCTCGGCGCGATCACGGATCTCACGACGCGCATGTGGGGCGCCATCCCGGTGATCCCCACGATGTCCACCGGCGCGACCGATGGCGCGTACCTGCGCGCCGCCGGCATTCCCACGTATGGCGTGAACGGAATCTTCATGCAGCCCGGAGAGTCCAACGCGCATGGCCGCGATGAAAAGTTGCGCGTGAAGTCGTTCTACGAGGGTCTCGAGTTCCTCGACCAACTGGTGCGACGCATCGCAGCGGCGCCGCGAACCTGACATCACCTCCACGTCAGCACGAGCTTGCCGAAGGTCTCACCAGACCCGAGGCGCTCGTGCGCTGACCTGATGGCGGAGAAGGGAATCACGTCGTCGATGACCGGTTGAAGCTGGCCCGACTCGAAGAGCGGAACGATGCGCTCCGCAAACTCGCGCGCGAGCGCAATTTTTTCCTCGACTGGCCGGGCGCGGAGCATGGTGCCCACGATGGTCAGCCGCTTCCGGAGCACCACGCCGAGATTGAGCTCGGCGCTGCTTCCCGCCGTGAGGCCGACGACGACCATCCGCCCGCGCGACGCAAGGACGCGCAGGTTGCCCGGCAGGTAGTTGCCGCCCACGAGGTCCACGATCGCGTGCACGGAGTTCGCGCCCACGAGCGCTTCGACCTGTGCGGGCCAGTCGCCCGCCGTGGTGTCGATCGCGTGTGCGAGGCCGAGTGCGTGCGCCCGCGCGAGCTTGTCGGCCGAACGCGACGTCCCGATGACGACGGCGCCGACCGAACGCGCGAGCTGCAGCGTCGCCGTGCCCACGCCGCTCCCCACCGCGTGCACCAGCACGCGCTCACCCACCTGGACGTGCAGCCGATTGAAGAGCGCGTCGTATGCGGTGAGGAAGACTTCAGGGATTGCCGCCGCGTGCTCGTAGGTCATGTCGGCGGGCATGGCGATCACCTCGCGCTGGTGCGCGCACAGGAACTCCGCGTGCGCTCCACCGCCAACGATGCCCATCACGCGAGCGCCAACGCTCCACTCGGTGGCGCCTGGCCCCAGGGCGTCGACCTCGCCGGCGTACTCCATTCCCGGAATGTCTGCGGGCGAGCCCGGCGGAGCGGGATAGTTGCCCAACCGCTGATGCAGGTCCGCGCGGTTCAGCGCGGACGCGTGCACCCGGATGCGCACCTGCTGATAGCCGGGTTGCGGGTCCGGCCGCACCTGCTGCTCGAGGACCTCGGGACCACCCGCGCCAACAAGGACGATTGCTTTCATGTCTCGAATACTCTCATCAGAAGGGCGTGCTCGAAAGGCGAACTCGAAGGGCGAAGTCGAAAG
>JANOIJ010000364.1:0-42567 GCA_031407575.1 Gemmatimonadaceae bacterium
CTGGCTCTGGCCGGAGGCGGCGGCTAACTTCATGAATGGGCTGTTCCACGGGCTCGACTTGCGCAGACTGCGAAGCGGCGCGGCCTTGTTCAGTTTCGATGCGTTCCTGTGGGCATTGGTGATGATGATGCCATCCTTCCGGATGATGAACCCCGTGCCGAGCCCGGCAGACGAACGCGAGCCGGAGCGCCCGCCTCCGAAGAACGCCTCGAACGGGTCTGCCGCCACGCGTTGGACCACCTCGGTCTGCACGGTGACCACCGCAGGCGCCACCTTCGCGACGGCGTCGGTGATGGCGGTGCGGCGCGACGCGTTGATGGTGGTGACCGCACGCGTCGAATCGATCGTGCGCGCGACCTGCGCGTTCGAGTCGGCCGGTGTGGCCGAGCACGCCACCAACCCGACAAGCGCCAGTGCCGACGCTCCGACTCGCATCAGTTGCTTCGCATCCATGCACGTTCCATTCGGGCAACGTCGCCCAGGAACTGGTCGACGCCGCGATCGGTGAGGGGATGGACGAGCAACGCGCGGCACATGTCGCCCGAGATGGCCGCCGCATCCGCACCGGCGATGGCCCAGGCACCGAACTGTGCCGGTGACGCGGCGTTCACGGCAATCACGTCGCACTCGGCGTTTGATGTGTGGAACGCGGCGCGGATGTCCCGCAGCACGCCCACGCCATCCTGGCCCGATGCATCGAGCTGATCCACTGCCGTCACGATGCTCGATGCCCCGGCGCGGACGGCGATGAGTGCCTGCGCGGCGTTGAAGACGTGCGTGCAGGCGACACGAACGCCGTCTGCGTGGAGCCGGCGCATGGCGCCCAGCGTCTCTTCCACCAGTGGAAGCTGCACCACGATCTGGTCCGACAGCTTGGCCAACTCGCGGCCATCGCGGTAGGCGCCTGCGGCGTCGAGTGAGCGCACCGACGCGAAGATCGGCCCGTGCACGAGGCGGCAGAGGTCGAGCAGGTGAGCGCGTGCATCAAGGCCCGCTTCCTCCACGAGATGCCGTGGCGACGTGAGTACGCCGTCGAGCATACCGTGCGCTGCGCCCCATGCCACGTCGTCCTTGTTGGCGGTGGCGAGGTAGATCTTCATGCCGGAGGGGAGCAATAGAGTTCAGCCGGATACCGCACCACGTCGAGAAAGAGCGCGTGGGCAGGTGCCGGTGGTGACACGTCGTCATTCGTCGATGCAGCCAACAAGTCGTCCACATCGGACATCGGCCGCCGCGCCAGTGCGACGTCCGCCATGGTGCCGACGAGAAAGCGCACAATGTGGTGCAGGAAGCGATTCGCCTCCACCTCGAACACCAGCCCGCCGACGCGATCGCGCCACGCCGCATGGAGAATGTGGCAGCGATGGTCGTCGCCCTCCTTCGCGGTGCCGCGCACGGCGAACGCGCGAAAGCAATGCTCACCGCGAAGACGCTCCGCCGCCGCATCCAGCGCGGAGCGGTCCAGCGGCGATGCGACAGCCCACTCCGTGCGGCGCCGGAAGGGCGATGCGGCCGCCTCATCCGTGCCCACGTAAAAGCTGTACCGTCTGGCCGTAGCGCTGTACCGTGCGTGAAAGTCGTCTCGCATGTCGTGTGCGGAGGCCACCCACATGTCGTGCGGAAGTGTGGCATTCAATGCGCGCCGCAGCGTGACACCTGTCCACCGTTCCGGCACGCGTACGCCAACCGCCTGACCCCGCGCATGAACGCCTGCGTCGGTTCGTCCCGACCCGAGTGCCGCGATTGGCTCGGCACAGAGCCGCGCCAGCGTCTCCTCGAGCACGCCTTGAACCGTTCGCCGTTCTGGCTGCCGCTGCCATCCGCTGAAACCCATTCCATCATAGTGCAACACGAGCTGCAGCGTGCGAGTCGGCATCGAAGTCAAAACTATTCCGCCTCGCAGGAGAGTCAAGCAAATATGCGGGGCCGATTCCACATGCAGCGCAGCCACCGCGTATGTTCCGGGCACGAGTCGCGCGCGATTGACTTTGCCGCGGCGTGCGGTCCACCTTTCGCCTCCGCCGCGTCCCGCGGACGGTGCACTTCTTCCCGCCCGGATGCCCCCTCGCACGCTCGCAACCCTCGCGCACGCGCTCTGCGTAGCGCCGGACCTCGAAGCGTCACTGCTCGCGCTCGCGGATGCGTTGACCGAGGTGGACCGCTTCGCGCAAATCGCACTTGTGCGCTTCGATGCGCGTCGCGCCATGCTCGTGGACCGGCTCACGCCCAATGGCGATGTCGTGACGCGGCAGAAGCTCGAGACGACATTCGACCACCTGCCAACGCGCGAGCGCATCGCGGTGGCCGCCGCCGGCAGCTTCGTGGACTTCGGCGACCACTCCGACGAGTTCGCCCCGCTGTTCGCGCTCTCCAAGCTGCAGGACGTCGGCTGGCTCTCGCTGCGCGGCATTCGCTTCGAAGGGCAGCTCGCCGCGATCGTCGTGCTCTACGAGACGCGGAAGTTCTTTGGCACGCGCTCCTCCGAGCGCCTCGCCCCGGCTGCCGCGCTGTTCGATATCGCGTTCGCCCGATTTGCCGAGCGCGAAGCGCGTGAGGAAGCCGTGCGGACACTGGAAGATGTCACGCAGCGGGTGCATGCCGAGTACGAGCGGAAGCTGGCGCTGCTCGAGCAGCAGTTGTTCAGGGCGGCGGGCGCAACGGACGCCGACCCGGAGCGCCTCGTCGCCCTGGAGCGCGAGCTCGCCAAATCTATGGAAGAGGCGCGCCGAGCGGTCAGGCGTGCCGACGCCGTGGAGGCCACGGTGGGCGCGGCGGTGGAGCAACTCGAGATGGCGCACGTGGAACTGCACCGCCGCAGTGAGACGCTGCGCCAGAAGACGCGCACGATCTACCTCATCGATCGCGTGCTGACGCTCGACGCAACCAACGACGACCCGCGCGACATGGTGAACGGCCTGCTCACGCTCGTCGGCGACGACATGGGCGCGCAGCGCTGCTCGCTGCTGCTGCACATTCCCGACGAGCACGCCCTTTACCTGGCGGCGGCGCGCGGCATTCCGCCCGCCGTGCCTGCGGGTCACCGCATCCAGTTCGGCGAAGGTGTCGCGGGCAAGGTCGCCGCGACGCGCCAGCCGCTGCTCGTGCAGGACGTGGCCGAGGCGAAGAGCCACCCGCTCATTCGCGACGAGTTCTTCACGACGGGCTCGTTCATCAGCTTCCCGCTCGTCTACCACGGCGCGCTGGTGGGCGTCGTGAACCTGGCCAACCGGGCCATGCACGGCATCTTCGTGGACGAGGACATCGAGCGCGTTCGGCTGCTTGGCCTGGTCATTTCCCTCGTTGCGACGCAGGCCAAGCTCGGCGACCGGATGCTCGAGAAGCTCAGTGTCGGCTAGTCCCGCCCCACCCATTCAGCACGCGATTCGCCAGCTGGCCATGGGAAGCTCGCTCAGCGAGCCAGAATCGCGCGCGGCGTTCGGTGCGATCATGCAAGGCGAGGCGACGCCCGCGCAGATTGCGGCGCTGCTGGTGGGACTGCGCGTGAAGGGCGAGACGCCGGACGAGGTGGCGGGCGCGGCCGATGCGCTGCGTGGCGCGATGGTCCGCCTCCCCGCCAGCGATCCCGACGACCTCGTGGACACGTGCGGCACGGGCGGCGGGACGATCGGCACATTCAATATTTCGACCGCGGCGGCGCTGCTCGCGGCGGGACTGGGCGTGCGCATCGCAAAGCACGGCAACCGCTCCTTCACGTCCCAGTGCGGGAGTGCGGACGTGCTCGAGGCGCTCGGCGTCCCGATCGACGTGAGTGTGGAGGTCATGGAGCGCGCGCTGCGAGATGCGGGTATCGTTTTCATGTTCGCGCCGCTGATGCACCCGGCGATGCGTCACGTCGGCCCGGTGCGGCGTGAGCTCGCCATTCCCACGGTGATGAACATCGTTGGTCCGCTCGCCAATCCGGCCGGCGCCGGACGCCAGGTGGTCGGCGTGGCCGACGCGAAGCGCGTCCCGCTCATCGCCGGCGCGCTGAGGACACTCGGCGCCGTACACGCGCTGGTGGTGCACGGCGAGCCAGGGATGGACGAGGTGTCGCCGCTTGGGACGACCCACGTGGTGGAGATTCGCGACGGCCTGATCACTGAGTGGACCATCGACCCGTCGCGATTCGGCTTTCCGGCGGGCTCGGCCGAGGAGCTGAGCGGCGGGGATCCCGCGTCCAATGCGGCGGCGGTGCAGGCGGTTCTCGACGGAACGGCCCCGGAGACGGCGACCGCGGCGGTGATCCTGAATGCGGCGGCGGCGTTGTACGTCGCGCCGGGTGGCTGCTCCGAGTACGGAGAGGCGATCGATGCGGCGCGCGCCGGCCTTGCCGATAGGGCCGGGCTTCGGGCACTTGAAAGACTCCGAATGGCGCATCGGAGAGCCGAACTTTGAGCTGACAGTAACCACGAGCATAGCTCTTCAGTACCGACGCATGACCCCAACGACGATCCCCTGTATGGTGATGTCGTTCTCGTGGACGTACATCGGCGGCATCGTCTCGTTGGCTGGCTGGAGCCGAATACGGCCGTCCTTCTCACGGTAGAACTTCTTCACGGTGGCGGAGTTGCCGTGCAGCATGGCGATCACCATCTCGCCGTTGTCCGCGCGCTGGCGCTCGTTCACCACCACGAAGTCGCCGTCGCGGATCTGCTCCTCGATCATCGAGTTGCCGCGGACGCGCAGCACGTAATGGTTGCCAGCACGCTGGACGAACGAGTCCGGGACGGCGATGGATTCCTGATGCGTAAGGGCCTCGATGGGCACGCCCGCCGCCACGGCGCCGAGCAACGGCAACTCGATGGCCTTGGGGGTGGAGTCGCTGGGGAGGATCTCGATCGCGCGACTTTCGTTGTACGAGCGCTTGATGAACCCCTTGCGCTCCAGGTTGCTCAGGTGCTCGTGCACCGTCGCGAGCGAGCTGTAGCTGAAATTCTCCGCGATCTCCTCGAAGCTCGGCGCGTAGCCGTTTTGCTCCGAGTAGAGCGTCAGATAGTTTAGAATCTCGCGTTGACGCTTCGTGAGCGGCATGGCGACCCCCTTGAGTGTGGCACGGCTCGGCGTGACCGGGGCAGCAATGCCGCTGCCCGAACAGCCCCCGAATAGCTTATCCGAATAGGTCCCGAAGTGCAAGCATATTCTCGCTGGACTGAACCGGGTGGCACACTGGGGCGCATCGTGGGCGAGGCAGTTGTCCGCGTTGCAGCGCTGGAACGGCGTCGTGCCCATCTCGAGCGTGAATGCGAGTCGGTGCCGGTCGGCCCGTCGCTCCGGAATGCGCTCCGGCAACGGACCGTGGCTCTCGTGGCCGAGGTCAAGCGGCGTTCGCCATCCAAGGGCGCCATTGCAGAGGACCTGGATGCAGTGGCGCAGGCATGCGCGTATTTGGCCGGCGGGGCGGCGGCGGTCAGCATCCTCACGGAGCCGACTCATTTCGGCGGTTCGGTTGACGACCTCATCGCGGTGCACCAGCGCGTGCCCATGCCCACGCTCAAGAAGGACTTTCACATCGCGCCCATCCAGCTGCTGGAAGCGCGCGCGCTCGGCGCGTCGGCAGCGTTGCTCATCGTTCGGGCGCTGCACCCCGACCTGCTCGTCGAGCTGATGCAGCTCGGTCGCGCCATCGACCTGGAGTTGCTGGTCGAAGTACGCGACGAGGAGGAACTTCAGCGCGCCCTCGACGCCGGCGCGCGCATGATCGGCGTGAACAACCGCGATCTGGAGACGCTGGTCATCGACGCCGCCACCGCCGATCGTCTCATTCCCCTCATCCCGTCTGACGTCGTGGCCATCGCCGAAAGCGGCGTGCGTGGGCGCGAGGACGTCGAACGCTACGCCGCGGTGGGTGCGGACGCGGTGCTGGTGGGGTCGAGCCTGTCGGCCGCGATCGATCCCGTGCTCGCCACGCGCGCGCTGGCCGGCGTGCCGACGAGGGTTCGTGCCCGCTGACGTGAAGATTTGCGGACTCACGCGCGCCGTGGACGCTGAGTGTGCGGACGCGGCCGGCGCGGCGTACCTCGGCGTCATCTTCGCGGGTGGACCGAGGCACCGTTCACCCGAGGATGCGCGAGCGACGCTTGCCGGCCGACGCGCGCGCAAGGTAGGCGTCTTTGCGGCGCACGCGCCGGAGGAGATCGCGCGCATCGCACAACTCGTTCAACTCGACGTCGTCCAGCTTCACAGCGCCCCGAGCCCTGAGACGGTGCACGCGGTGCGCGCCGCCACCGGCTTGGAGATCTGGGCGGTGGTCCGCACGGCAACGGGCGTTCTCGCCGAGGACGTGGAGGAGCTTGCCGATGCTGCCGACGCGCTGCTGATCGACGCCGCGGCACCAGGCGCCCTCGGCGGCACCGGCGTGATCGTGCCATGGCTTCAACTCGGCGAGTCGCTCGATGGCATGTCGGCGGGACATCGCATCGTGCTGGCGGGCGGGTTGACGGCGGCCAACGTCGCTGAGGCCATCGACTACGTTTCGCCGATGGTCGTGGACGTTTCCTCAGGGGTGGAGTCCGCGCCCGGCATCAAGGATCAACAACTCGTCCGCGCTTTCATCGCCGCGGCGCGCACCAGTGGAGCAGCCGCATGAGTGTGTCAGCGCATCCGTCCGACAGGTTTGGTGTGTTCGGCGGCAAGTACGTGCCGGAGACGCTGATGCCCGCGCTCGACGAGCTCGAGGACGCGTACGCGACCGCGCAGGGAGACGCGTCGTTTCGCGAGGAGCTTTCCACACTGCTCGCGACGTACGTGGGGAGGCCGTCGCCACTGAGCGAGGCGCCGCGACTTTCCGAGCGCGTCGGCGCGCGTGTCCTGCTCAAGCGCGAGGACCTGAACCACACCGGCGCACACAAGATCAACAATACGGTTGGGCAGGTGCTGCTCGCGCGTCGCATGGGCAAGACGCGCATCATCGCCGAGACGGGCGCGGGGCAGCACGGTGTGGCGACGGCGACCGTGTGCGCGCGCTTCGGTTTGGAGTGCGTCGTGTACATGGGCGAGGAAGACATGCGGCGGCAATCGCTCAACGTCTTCCGGATGCGGTTGATGGGCGCCACCGTGATCCCCGTCACAAACGGCACGCGCACACTCAAGGACGCAACGAGCGAGGCCATTCGCGACTGGGTCACCAACGTGGGTGGGACGCACTACATCATCGGGTCCGTGGTGGGTCCGGCGCCGTATCCTCGCATGGTGCGCGATTTCCAGACGATCATCGGCGTCGAGGCGCGTAGCCAGGTGCTGGAGCGCACTGGGGCGCTGCCGTCGTCCGTCATCGCGTGCGTTGGCGGCGGCTCTAACGCGATGGGCGTGTTCCACGCGTTCGTCCCGGATGCGGACGTGGAGCTCATCGGCGTCGAAGCGGCCGGTGAAGGGCTGAATACGGGGCGTCACTCGGCGTCGCTCACGCGCGGAACGCCCGGCGTACTGCACGGGGCGCTCAGCTACCTCTTGCAGGACGAGTCGGGGCAGGTGCATCCCGCGCACTCCATCTCCGCGGGCCTCGACTACCCGGGCGTCGGTCCGGAGCATTCGCATCTCAAGGACAGTGGCCGCGCGACCTATGTCTCCGTGACCGATGCGGAAGCGATGGAGGGTTTCCGCACGCTAAGCCGCCTCGAGGGCATCATCCCCGCGCTCGAGTCCGCGCACGCGGTGGCATGGATGACGCGCGAGTGCGCGCGGTGGAGCAGCGCGGACGTCGTGCTCTTGTGCGTGAGCGGGCGCGGCGACAAGGATGTAGCGCAGGTGATGGAAATGGGTATCTTGGACGCGTGACCACACCGCCGTTCCACCTCACAACGAGCGAGATGGAGCGCGTGCCGGCGCCATTCGAGCGCGAACGCGTCGAGGAATTGCTGCGATTGTTCGGTAAGGCCGCACGAGCGCACCAGCTCTACCTCCCCAACAATCCGATCTACAAGTCGGCGCACGATGCGCTCCGCGCCGGCTTTACGCCGATCTGGGATTCAGGCGACGAGCTCGCGCTGAACTTCACGGAGAACGCCGTGAAGTACGATGGTGCTGTGGTGCTCGAGGAGTCCACCAAGAGCAGCGACAGCCTACCGTGGCTGTTCTACAAGGACGGCGTGCGCGAGCTGCGCATGCTGCGCGGATTCGAGACGGAAGAGCTGGACAAGCTCCTCACCATCCTGCAGCGGCTGCGCAAGGCGTCGCCGGACGAGGACGACCTGCTGACGATGCTCTGGCAGGGTGACTTCGTGTTCCTGCGGTATCGCTACGTGGACCTCTCGGTGGTGGCGACCTTGCCGCTGGAGGATGGCGGCGAGGCGCTCGCAGCGTCGCACGAAGATCCGCGTGATTCCGTGGAGGAAGAAGATTCCTCGCCGACGCGGTCCGGCGTCGTCAGCATGTCCGACTTCGACGGCACGCTCTACTTCCTGGACGAGAAGGAGATCGAGTATCTCCAATCCGAGGTGGCGCGCGAGTACCAGATCGACCTGCGCAAGAACGTCATCGGCGTGCTGCTCGACATCTACGAGCAGCAGACTGACCCCGGCGTTCGCGATGAGGTTTCGGAGATTCTCGACAGCTTCATGCTGCACATGCTGTCAGCGGGGCAGTTCCAGAACGTCGCGTACCTCGTGCGCGAGTCCGTGGTGGCGTCCCAGCGTGCGAGCGAGCTCAGTCAGGCGCAGCGCGACCAGCTCTCGGCGCTGCCGACGCGGCTCAGCACGCCCGAGGCGCTCACGCAGTTGATCCAGTCGTTGGACGAAGCGCATGACCTGCCGCCCGCCGCCGATGTGATGGAGCTATTCGAGCAGTTACGGGGCACGGCGCTGGGCACGGTGCTGGACTGGCTCGGCCGCACGCAGAACCTCAAGCTGCGCCCCATGCTCGAGCAGGCGGCGCAACGACTCGCCGCGCAGAACACCTCGGAGCTGGTGAAGCTCATCCAGTCGTCGACGCACCACGTGTCGCTCGAGGCGATCAAGCGCGCAGGCTCGTTGCAGACGCCGGCTGGCGTTGCACCAATCGCCAAGGTGCTCGCGGACGGCAGCCCGGTGCTTCGGCTCGCCGCAGTGCAGGCGTTGAATGAGATCGGATCGCCTGGCGCCATGCAGGCGCTCGAGCGCGCGGTAGACGACGCCGAGCGCGACGTGCGCGTCGCTGCGATTCGCGTGCTGCAGGCCAAGGGCACGCGCTCGGTGTTGCCCCGTCTCGAGGCCATGGTCAAGGGTCGCGCCTTGCGTGACGCGGACCTGTCCGAGAAGATGGCCGTATTCGAGGCCTACGGCTCGCTGTGCGGTGAAGCCGGGGTTGCGGCGCTGGACGGCATGCTCAACAGCAAGTCACTCTTCGGCCGGCGCGAGGATGCGGAGCTGCGCGCCTGCGCCGCGATGGCACTGGGGCGCATCAAGTCCACGAGCGCCGAGGCGGCTCTGCGCAAGTCGGCGAACGAGAAGGACGTGGTGGTGCGCAACGCCGTGAGCAAGGCGCTCCGGGGAGCGGCGACGTGACCGGACCCCGCAGTTCGGGATCGTACCTGCCGCCGCTCGGCAGCGTAGCGCATCACACGCCGGGCTCGGGCCCATCGGTCGGCGTCGGTGAGGATGCCTTCATCCGGCGAGCGGGCAAGGGCCTCATCCTCGCGTTCCACGCCGCGCTCAAAGCCATCCGGCTCTACCCGCTGGAGAATGCCGCGGTGCAGAACGCGGCGGAGGAACTGAGGTCGCTGACGAAGGAGCTGGTGGATCGCGAGCACGAGCTGGAGATGCGCGTCTCCGGCGAGTTCGTCTTCATCAACACCGTGCGGTTGCGGCTGGACCTCGACAACTACGCGAGCTTCAGCCACCTGCTCAGCGTCTTCAGGGCGGCGGGCATCGGTTCGCTGCACCTGCACCGGGCTCCCACGCTCCAGGAATGGCAGCGGTTCCTCGCTTTCCTGAACGTGCCCTCGAGTGAGCCGCCCGACGTGCGCTACGAGTCGCTGTTGGCCAAGCTCGGGCAGCAGGAATTGACGGTGTTCGAGATCGGCGAGCCGATGGCGCAGCGCGAGAACGAGCTGGATCGCGAGAAGTCCAAGGAGGTCGCGAAAAAGACATACGCGCAGTCAGTCGCGGTAACGAAGGACCTGATGACGTCGGTGCGGCTCGGGCGCAGCCCGAACATCAAGAAGATCAAGCGCATCGTGCAGGGCATCGTCGACCAGATCCTGAACGAGGAGACCTCGCTCATCGGGTTGACGACCATTCGCGACTATGACGAGTACACGTTCACGCATAGCGTCAACGTCTGCATCTTCGCCGTCGCGCTCGGCAAGCGGCTCGGCCTCGGGAAGATCCAGCTCTACGACCTGGGCATGGCGGCGCTGTTCCACGATATCGGCAAGTCGCGCGTGCCGGCAGAGGTCCTGAACAAGACGGGCGGGCTCACGGACGACGAATGGCGGCTCATCGCGGCGCATCCGTGGCTTGGCGCGCTCTCGCTCTTCCAGCTGCGCGGCCAGCAGGAGCTGCCGTATCGCGCGATGATCGTGGCGCACGAGCACCACATGAAGATCGACCTGTCCGGCTATCCGCGACCCATCCGCGAGCGGTCGCTCAGCATGTTCAGCAAGATCGTCGCGGTGGCGGACGGCTTCGACGCCGCGACGTCGCGCCGGTCGTACCAGACCACGCCGCTCACGCCGGCGCAGGTGATGATGGAGATGCGCGACAATCCGCGTCGCGGCATGGATCCGGTCGTCGTGAAGGCCTTCATCAACCTCACCGGCATCTATCCGGTGGGCACGCTCGTCATCCTCGATACATTCGAGCTGGGTATCGTGCACTCCGCGAATCCCATTCCCGAGATGCTGTCGCGGCCCATCGTTCGCATCATCAGCGACGAGCAGGGCAACCTCCAGCATCCCGGTTCGCTCTTCGACCTCGCTGAACAGGGCGGTGAGGGCGTGTTCCTGCGCACCATCATCAAGACGGAGAACCCCGAGCGGTATGGTATCCGAGTCGGCGACTATTTCATCTGACGCAATTGCGCGACGGTTCGCCGAGCTTGGGCAGTCCAATCGCAAGGCGTTCATTCCGTATATCACGGCCGGTCACCCGGACGTGGCGCGGAGCGTCGCATTGCTCCAGGGCCTCGAGTCCGTTGGCGCTGATATCGTCGAGGTGGGGGTGCCGTTCTCGGACCCGCTCGCTGACGGCGCGGTGATCCAGGCCAGCTCGCAGCGGGCGCTGGACCTTGGTGTTCGCTTCGACCACGTGCTCGAGATCATCGCCGCCGCAGGGCTTTCCATTCCCGTCGTGCTGTTCAGCTACCTGAATCCACTGCTGCGCGGCGGCGCGGACGCGTTGCAGCGCGCGGCGGACGCGGGCGCGCATGGCGTACTCGTCACGGACCTGCCACTCGGCGCGGATCCCGAGCGGGAGGCGTGGTTCGCCAATAGTCCGCTGGACTTCATCCGCCTTGTGGCGCCCACAACGCCGAGCGCGCGGATGAGCCAGATCGCGAAGACGGGGCGAGGCTTCGTCTATCTCATCAGTCGCCTCGGCGTCACAGGTGAGCAGGCGACGCTGGCATCCGAGCTGCCCGCCACGGCTGCGCGGCTCCGCGCCGCGACGACGCTACCGCTGTGCATCGGCTTCGGCATCGCCACGCCGGAGCAGGCGCGCGCGGCCGCCGCGCTGGGTGACGGCGTGGTCGTGGGCAGTGCGATCGTGCGCGCCGCGGGAGAGAGTGTGGATGCGGCGATCGCGCTGGCCGCGACGCTGCGGCGCGGCATCGACGAGGGCTGACGTGCGCACCTTCCTCACGGTCTACGCGCGCGGCACAGGACTGCTCGGCTTCGGCCTGCTGGTCGCGACGCTCGTGGTGGACCAGCGGTGGTCGAGCGGACTTCCGGCGACGGCGTTCCTGCTCGTTGCCGTCACGTTCATGCGGCTGCAACAAATCCCGCTCACCAAGTACGGCGCGCTGAACCTGCTCTCCATGCCCGCGATTGCCGGCGCGCTGGTGGCGGGTCCAGGGCCTACGTCGGTTGGACTCTGGGTCGGCGTGTTGGTGGCTGACGCGATCTTTCTCAAGAAGGGCGTTGAGGTCGCATGGATCAATGCCGGCCGCGAAGTCGTCGCGCTCCTCGCCGCGTACGGCATCTTCGCGTGGTCGTCCGTCTCGACCGGGGCCGATCTCGCGCGGTTGAGCGCGGATTCACTGCCCGCGCTGTCGCTCCTCATCTTCACCTACTTTCTCGCGAGCCGGCTGCTCCTCTACTTCACGCTGCTGCTGCGCGACAAGCTGCTCGACGAAGAGCGCTCGCTGATCCTTCGCTACGAAGTCATCGCGTTCGGCGCGAGCACGATCGCGGTCGCCATCATCCTGCTCGCCTTCGGGAACCTGAGTCCGGTGGGTTGGGCGCTCGTCGGCGTGGTGCTCGCCGGTGCGGGGCTGCTCGTCAAGCGCATCCTCGAGGAGTCGATCGCGGCAGAAGAGCTCAACAAGATTCTCGCGATGGAGCAGGTGGTATCGTCGGACGTGGACATCGGCGACGCCTTCCGCCGCATCGAGGTGCTGGCGCACCGCCTCGTTGACTGGAACGAGTTCCGCATCGGCCGCGTTGAGGACGGGGTGTTGCTGCACGTCTTCCATAGCACCGAGGGCTACCTCGATGAGCCGCGGGAGCCGGACGCGCGACTCTCGGGAATACGCGAGGAAAGCTTGCGGACCGGCGAGATCATCCGGGTCGACGACGTGCTGCGTGACAAGCGCGTCCTGCCGGGCCGGACGACATCGCGCAGTATCATCATCCTTCCGCTCCGCTTTGGCGAGCGCACGCTGGGGCTGCTGGAGCTCGAGCATCACAAGCCCGACGCGTATTCGGACAAGGAAGTCGGGCTGATGAAGCGATTCGGCTCCCAGCTCGCCACGACGCTGCACATCCACGACTTGCGCCGCCCGCTCATGGAAGCCATGACGCGCGTCAGCAGCCAGCTCGAGACGCTCACGGCGTCCGCCCGCGCGTTGCGAGGCGGTGGAGAATCCGTGGCCCGCACCATCGCGGAGATCAGCCGCGGCATCGCCGAAGAAGGAGAGCAGCTCGACCAGTCGATCGAGGTGACGCAGCGGCTGCACGCCGCGACGCAAGGCGTCGTGCGCGACGGCAGCCTGGCGGCGGAAGCCAGCCAGCGCGCGACCGAGATCGCGACCGAGCATCGGCACACGATCGCCACGGCCATCGAGCGCCTGGTGGGCGCCAAGGCCTTCGTGGGCGAGAGTGGATCGCAGATCCAGATGCTCGCCAAGAGCGTGCGTCGCATCACAGAATTCATCGCCGTCATTCGCGAGCTGGCCGACCAGACGAACCTCCTCGCGCTGAACGCGGCCATCGAGGCGGCACGCGCCGGCGCGCAGGGCAAGGGCTTCGCCGTCGTCGCCGACGAAGTGCGCAAGCTCGCCGAGCAGAGCGCGCGCGCGTCCGACGAGGCGGGTGACATCGTTGGCGCGTTTGAGGAGCAGATGCGTCGCGTGGGCTTCCAGATGTCGCGCGGCGAGACGATCGTGCAGGACGTCGGAACGCTGTCGGAGCAGGCGCGCCAGGCACTCGACCTCATCGTGGAAGCCACCGAGAGCGCCGCCACCGGCGCCCAGCGCATCGCCCTCACGTCGCGCGAACAGGAACTCGCGTTCTCGGGTCTCAGTGAACGCGTGGACCGCATCGCGATGATCTCGTCGCGCAACCGCGACGGGGCCGAGCAGGTGACGACCAGCGCGCGCGAGCAGGCCGCGGCGCTGCGCGAATTGGAAGGCGCCACGCAGGAGCTGCGCAACGTCGCCACGTATCTCGGCGAGTTGACGCGCCGCATCACTGCCGTCGTCTAAGCCGTTTGTGACGCAGCGGGAACAGGTCACGGAGATCGCGCTCACCGGCATGCGCTTCCACGTGAGCGTGGGCATCCTCCCCCACGAGCGCGAACTCGCGCAGCCGCTGGAGATCGATCTCATCGTACGCGTCGCGGCCTCGCGAGCCAGTGTGCTCGACTACCGCCAGCTCTACGCCGCCGCGCGCGACACCGTGCAGTCGGACGAGCGCACCTACCTCGAGGCGCTCGCCGAGCGGCTCGCGAGTCGCGTGCTCGAGATGGATGGCGTGCGCTGGACGCGCGTGGCGATTCGCAAACCGCACGCGCCCATTGGCGGACCGCTGGACCACGTGCAGGTCGCCGTGGAACGCGACCGTGACTGAGACGGCGTACGTCGCGCTTGGGTCCAACCTAGGCGACCGCGCTGCGTACCTCGCCACGGCGCGCTGCGCGCTGACGCTCCTCGCGGGCACACGCCTCGTCGGTGCGTCGCGCGTGGAGGAGACCATTCCACTCGGCGCCATGCCCCAGGGGCCTTACCTCAATCAGATGATCGCGCTACGCACGGACTGCGAGCCGCTCGCGCTGCTCGACCGCCTGCAAGACATCGAGCGCAGGCTCGGCCGCTTGCGAACAAAGCGCTGGAGCCCCCGCACCATCGACCTGGACATCGTCCGGTACGGCGCGCGGACGCTCACGTCGCCGCGGCTCGTGTTGCCACATCCTGGATTGGCCGAGCGCGACTTTTGGCGGCGCGAAGCCCGCGAGCTTGCCGAGTTGCTCGGAGACGCCGCGTGACGACGCGTGCCCTGGAGCTTCCGTCGTGGGCGTCCGTGACCGACAAGCGGCGCGCCCACATCGGCCGAGTCACCGCACTCCTCGACGAATGGGCTGTCGCGATGAATTTGCGGGCCGCCGATGCGCGGCTGTGGCATGATGCCGGCGTGCTGCACGACGCGCTGCGCGACGCGCCGGAGGAGGAGCTGCGCGCGCTCGCCGGCGACGTGGCTTGATTCACCGTGGGCATGCTGCACGGCCCCGCGGCGGCGGCCCGCCTTCGTGCAGACGGCGAGACCCGCACAGAGCTCCTCGATGCCATTCGCCTGCACACCGTTGGGTCGCACAATTGGAAGCGCGCGGGGCGGGCGCTGTACATGGCGGACTTCCTCGAGCCGGGCCGGAAGTTCTCCCGTGCGGATCGTGCGTATCTCGCCGCGCAGGTGCCCCACGACTTCGATGCGTCGTTTCGCCAGGTCGTGCGCGCGCGCATCGAATGGACGCTGCGCGAAGGCAATGTCCTCTATCCCGAGACGGTCCTGCTCTGGAACTCGCTGCAATGAAGCGTGGGCCGGTGTTGCTGGTCGCCGCGCTCGGCTTCCTGGTGCTCGGGGGCGGCGTGTACGTGGTGCGTGCGCGCGAGGGAGCGCCGGCGAGCCCTCCCGCCACTGCGCGCCCAGGTGTTCCGCGCGCGCCCGAGGGCGTTCGTGTTCGCGTGCAGGTGATCAACACGACGCGAACGCGCGGGCTCGCGCGTCGCGCGACGCAGTTGCTGCGTGATCAGGGGTTCGACGTGGTGGAGATGGCAACGGCCGGTCCGACTCGTGACAGCACGCTGGTGCTGGACCGCTCTGGTCACGCCGCCTGGGCCGCGACCGTTGCCGAGATCCTCGGCCCCGCGGCGCGCGCTGAGCCGCGCCCCGACAGCTCACGCTACCTGGATGTCACCGTGCTGCTCGGGAGTGCGTGGCGTCCGCCGGCCGAGCCGCTCAACCCGTAGCTGCCCACACGCCGCGGCGATGTCGATGCCGCGGCTCTTGCGCACGGCAACCTCCACGTCGCGATCGCGCAGCAAGCGCGCAAACCGGGAGATCTCGTTCGGCGACGTGGGCACGAAACCCTGCGATCCGCCCGGATGCAGCGGAATGAGGTTGACGAACGCACGACACTCGCGCGCGAGCTGCGCAAGCTGGCGCGCCTGCTCGATGCCGTCGTTCACGCCGCCGAGCATGACATACTCGAAGGTCACTCGACGGTCGAACACCTTGGCCGCTTCGATGACATCGGCAAGAGGAAACTTGGTGTTGATCGGCATGAGCTGCTGGCGCAGCTCGTCGGACGGCGCATGGATGGAGATAGCGAGACGAAATTGCTCCGGCCGCTTTCCGAGGGCGATGATGCCCGGAAGCACTCCGACGGTGGAGATGGTGATGTGTCGCGCGCCGATGCCCAGTGCGCGCGGATCATTCAGCAGCGTGAGCGTCGGGTCAACCGCCTTCCAGTTCATCATGGGCTCGCCCATTCCCATGAAGACGATGTTCGTGATGTCCAGCGGCTCGTTGATGAGGCGCATCTCGCGCACCTGTCCCGCGATCTCGTACACGTCGAGGTTGCGCGAGAATCCCATCGCACCCGTGGCGCAGAACGCACAGCGAAGCGCGCATCCCGCCTGCGACGAGATACACAGCGTCATCCGGCCACCGTCGGGAATCGCGACCGTCTCGATGGCTTCGCCGTCGTGCAGGCGAAAGAGAAACTTCTGCGTCCCGTCGGATGAATGCTGGCGCACCGTGAGCTCGAGGCGCGGAAGGACGAACCGTTCGTCGAGCGCGGAGCGGAGCGCGGCGGGCAGCTCGGTCATGTCGCTGAACGATGCGGCCGGGACGTACCACAGGCGGCGCAGCACTTGTCCAACGCGATACGATGGCTGTCCGAGCTCCGTCATTGCCACGGCGATGCGCGCTTCGGCGTCGGCTGGCGTGAGGTTCAGCAGGTTTTCGCGCTCGGTCATCGGGCCACCTTCGGGACTACGGTCGTGAGCAGGAACTGGTAGGACGCGCCCAGACCGGACGTGCCGTCCTCGCGTGACACGCCGACGAGGTAGCGGCTGTAGCGCAGGCCGACCGCCAGGCGGAGGCGCGTGCTCGTCGACCCGAACGCATCCTGGCGCGCGAGGCCGCCGCGCAGGTCGATCATGCCAGCGCGGCCTGAGGCATACACGAAGCGCTCGTCGCCGAAGTCCTCGTCCTTCTGGTACGACACGCCGGCGCGAAGGTCCCGACCCGGAAACGGGAGGTAGCCCTCAACGGCGCCGATGACACTCGAGCGCTCGAGGCTGCGCGAGGGCGAGAGCAGGAAGCTGGAGAGCGCGGCTCGCAGCGGGAGGTTGGCCGGACGATCCACGATGGCCCCGACGTCAATCGACGTGGCGCGACCGTACAGCTGGTCGACCGTTCCAGTGCGGTGCCGCAGCGCGATGCCCAGCGTGGCCGGCCCGCGATCTCCAGCAAACACCGCGGACACGATGCTCGATCGAAAGGGGATGTCGCCGAGCGACTGCGGGTCGGTGTCGGTGCGCGGGACGTCCGTCACGTGCGATTCCGCGAACGACACTCCGACGGTGAGGCCGCGTTGCGTGCGATAGGCCGCCGTGCCCAGTTGTGCGGACACGCCCTGCTCGAGCGTGGTGTGCAGCGCCGTTGCGGAGAAGAGGGCCCGGTTCGCGTCACGCAGCCCCATCGACGCGGGATTCCAGAACCCGCCACCAGCCGCCGTCGCCAACGCGGGCGCTTCGGCCAGGGTGCCGAGTGGGAAGTGAAAGAGGTCGCGAGCGGGGACGTGTTGGGCCTGCAGCGGACTCAACGCTGCGGCGGCCGCGAGGGCGGCGAACATCATGCGGCACATGAAGTTGAGCTTACCCGGCGTCGGGGCGTCACGCAACCGCGGCGCCTACCCAGCAACGGGAGTCGACGCTAGGTTAGAACGCTGAATGCGCACTCTCGACAGGCGTTGATGTCCGCACCAACCCAGCCGCCCTCATCGTTGAGGGCGCCGTGCGCCGCGTGCTGTTCCTCGAACACCGCCGCGGCCCATGCGGGTGCCGCGCTCTCGGCCGCGCCCCTGCGCATCGCCCTTACAGACCGACACACACGTAATGTCTGACTCTTCACTCGCCACGAGTCTTCGCACGCATCCCTGTGGCGCCCTGCGCCTCGAGCACGTCGGTGAAACGGTGCGGCTCGGCGGCTGGGTTCACCGCGCGCGCGACCTTGGTGGACTGGTCTTCCTCGACCTGCGCGACCGGGCCGGTCTGGTGCAGGTGTCGTTTGCACCCGAAAGCGCCAGCGCCGACGCCTGCGCGCTGGCCGCGTCGCTCGGTGCGGAGACCGTCGTGCTGGTCGAAGGAGTGGTCGTCGAGCGACCCGTGGCCATGCGCAATGCGGACATGAGCACCGGCGCCATCGAGATTCGCGGTACGGCGCTGCGCGTGGTTGGCGCCGCCAGCACGCCGGCCATACCCGTGGCGCGCGGGAAGAACGAGCAGTTGGCGGCGGAAGAGTTGCGGTTGCGGCATCGCCATCTCGACCTCCGCCGCGATGAGCTTCAGCGCAACCTCGTGTTGCGCCACCGGTTGCTCCAGCGCACGCGACGGTTCCTGGCTGACGCCGGCTTCCTCGAGATCGAGACGCCGATTCTCACGAAGCCTACGCCGGAAGGCGCGCGCGACTATCTGGTGCCGAGCCGCGTGCATGCTGGCGAGTTCTATGCGCTGCCGCAGTCGCCGCAGATCTACAAGCAGCTGCTGATGGTGTCCGGCTTCGATCGATACTTCCAGATCGCGCGCTGCTTTCGCGACGAGGATCTCCGCGCGGATCGCCAGCCGGAGTTCACGCAGATCGACGTCGAGGCGTCGTTCGTCGGGCAGGAAGACGTCATCAGCATCGCGGAGGCGCTGATTCGCGCGCTGTGGGTGGAGGCCGAGAGCACGTTCCCGGAAGGACGCGTGCGTCGCATGTCGTACGCACACGCCCTGGAGTATTACGGCGTCGACCGCCCCGACCTGCGCTATGGCCTCGAGCTGGAGGACGTGAGTGACGTCTTCCGCAACACTGAGTTCGTGGTGACGAAGAATGCGCTGGCGGCCGGTGGACGCGTACGTGGGATTCGCGTTCCTGGTGGCGCTGCCTTGTCGCGCAAGCAGGTGGACGACATCGAGGGGGTCGCCAAGGGCGGCGGCGCGATGGGCCTGCTGCGCCTCAAGCGCGTGAACGGTGTGCTCGAGGGACCGGCGGCGAAGTTCCTTGGCGACGGCGCCAGCGATGCGCTCAAGCTTGCCGAGGGCGAGCTGGGTTTGTACGTCGCCGCGGTCGACAGCATCTCCAGTACGGCGTTGGATCGCGTGCGACAGGACATCGCGCAGCGGTTAGGGCTCGTGCCGGAACGCGTGAACGAGTTCGTGTGGATCACGGACTTTCCGATGTTCGAGCGCGGGGCGGACGGTTCGCTCGCGGCGGTACACCACCCGTTCACCGCGCCGCATCCGGCCGACGTCGAGCTCCTCGGCAGTGAGCCCTGGCGGGCGCGAGCGCTCGCCTACGATCTCGTGCTCAACGGCACGGAGCTCGGCGGCGGGAGCATCCGCATCAGCGATCCCCTCGTGCAGGAGCAGATCTTTTCGCTCCTGGGCATCGACGAAACGGCGGCGCAGACGCGCTTCGGATTTCTGCTCGAAGGGCTGCGCGCGGGTGCGCCGCCACATGGCGGCATCGCGTTCGGATTCGATCGCATCGCGATGCTGCTCTCTGGCGCGACGTCATTGCGGGATGTCATCGCGTTTCCCAAGACGACCGCTGCGCGCGCGCTGTTCGAGGGTGCGCCGTCCGTCGTGCCCGCGAATGACCTGAAGGATCTACACATCCAACTGGAGTCCCAGCGCGCGTGAGCGACGGTTCAGTCACACAGAAGGTCTCGACGGAAGGTGCCGACATGCTCACGCTGGCCGGCGTGAACGACGGCAACCTGGTGGAGCTCTCGCGCCTGTGCGGCGTGCGCGTTGCGCTGCGCGGCGACGCGATGTCCATCAGCGGGCCGGCGGAGCTGGTCGAGCGCGCGACGGAGCTGGCGCGCCGCATGATCGATCGGGCGCGCCAGCGCACGGAGCTCACACCGGATGACGTGCTTCGCCTCCACGAGGACGACGGCGCCGGCTCACCGGACGGCAATGGCGCGAGCGCGAGCGATGGCCGCATCGCGTTGCCGGGCGTGCGGAAGCTCATCCAGGCGAAGACCAGCGGCCAGGCCGAGTACCTCGCGAAGATCACGGAGAACGACATCGTCGTCGGCATTGGGCCGGCGGGAACGGGCAAGACCTTCCTCGCCATGGCGGCCGCGGTCGACGCGCTCACGAAGAAGCGCGTCAAGCGGATCATCCTCGCACGTCCCGCCGTGGAAGCCGGCGAGAGTCTCGGCTTTCTGCCGGGTGACATGCAGGCCAAGGTCGATCCGTATCTTCGCCCGCTGTACGACGCGCTCGACGAGATGATGCCGCAGGAGCGTGTGCAGAAGGCGCTGGAAACACGGATCATCGAGATCGCGCCGCTCGCCTTCATGCGGGGCCGAACACTCAGTGATGCGTTCGTCATTCTCGACGAAGCGCAGAACGCCACCACCATGCAGATGAAGATGTTCCTCACGCGGCTCGGCGTGAACTCGCAGATCGTCATCACGGGCGACAAGACGCAGATCGACCTGCCGAAGCGCGAGGAGTCAGGCCTCATGCAGGTGGAGCGCATCCTGCCGGGCATCGACGGGATTGCCTTCCATTACTTCACGGACGTCGACGTCGTGCGCCACCGCCTGGTGCGCGACATCATCAAGGCGTACGCGGAGGATGGGGACTAGGACCGTGAGCCGTATCGTGCAGGTGGCAACCGACGAGGTACGAGTTCCGGTCTCCCGCGCGCGCGTGCAGCGCGTGGCGGAGTCGGTGCTGCGCGCCGAGCGCGTGCGCGACGCAGTGGTGTCCATCACGTTCGTGTCCGACCGAACGATGGCGGCGCTGAACAAGCGTCATCTGGGGCACCGCGGGGCAACGGATGTCATCTCGTTCGGCTTTGCACCAACCGCGAATGGCGCGCCGCTCACGGGCGACGTCTACATCGCGCCGGACGTCGCGCGCCAGAACGCGGCCGCGCATGGCGCGGGAGTGCGCGAGGAAGTGTTGCGGCTCGTGGTGCACGGGATGCTGCACGTGACGGGTCACGATCATCCGGTGGACGATGCGCGGTACGCGTCGCCGATGTGGCGGCGGCAGGAGCAACTGCTCCAGCGCGAGCTCGCACGCGGATGAACGTCGTTGCGATCGTCGTGGCCGCCGCCGCCATTGGGGTGGCGACACTGGCCGCCGCCGCGGACGGCGCGCTGCTCGGGGGCGACCCCGAACCCGAGCCAGCACCGAACGTCGTCGGCGTACTGCGCCGCCGCGAGCACGCGCACCGCGCGCTCGCTCTGTCGCGCGTGCTGGCGCACCTGGTCGCCGGTGCTGCGCTGGCGACCGCCCTTGGGCTGCATCGTGGCGCCGGCTTTCGCGGCGCGGCGCTGGCCTTCATCACTGCGCTGGCGGTCGTGATCGTCGTGGAGGGCGCGGGCCGGTCGATCGGTTTTGCCACCGCGCCGCGCTTCGCGCTCGCCTTCTCGCCCCTGGTGCGCGCCCTCGAGATACTGCTCTCGCCCGTGCTGCGGATCGGCGTCGCGCTCGACACGCTGTTCGAGCGGCTCATGCCCGCCCCCACCAGCGAGGAGCGCGCCGAACAGCGCGAGGAAGCCACCGAGCAGTTCCGCCAGGTGGTGGCCGCGGAAGCCGACGTCTCGCTCGCGGAGGAGCAGTTGCTGCACGGCGTCTTCTCGCTGGGCGACACGGCGGTGCGCGAGGTCATGATTCCGCGCGTCGACATCGTGGGCATCGACCACACGACGTCGTGGAGCGAGGCGATCGACCGCGTCTGCAGCAGCGAACATGCGCGATTCCCCGTCTACGATGAAACGCTCGACAACGTCATCGGCATCCTCTACGCGAAGGACTTGCTTCCGTTCGTGATTGACGACGACGCGCCGATGCTCGGATGGCAGACGCTGGTGCGGCCCGCGAACTTCATCCCCACCTCCAAGCCCATCGACGCGCAGTTGCGCGACTTCAAGTCGAGCCGCACGCACATCGCCATCGTCAGCGACGAGTTCGGCGGGACGGCGGGGCTCGTCACCATCGAGGACGTACTCGAGGAGATCGTCGGCGAGATCCACGATGAGTACGACGTGGAGGATCCCGAGGTGGAGCAGGAGGAGGGCGGCCGCTTCTGGGTGAGTGGGCGCCTCTCGCTCGACGAGCTGTCCGAGTTGCTGAACCAGAACTTCGTCGAGGACGACATCACGACGGTGGGCGGGCTCGTGTACGAGACGTTCGGACGCGTGCCGGGCGCCGGCGAGGCCGTGCAGATCGGCGCGTACAAGCTCGTGGTGGAGCGCGTGCGCGGACGGCGCATCGAACGCGTGTACTTCGAGCGAGTCGTGCCACTCGCTGATTCGGCCGCCGAGTGATCACCACCGACCTGCTCCTGGCGCTCGCCATTCTGGCGGTGGCTGCGCTGACCGCCGGCGGCATGGCCATGCGGTCGGTGAGCCGCATCTGGCTGCGGCATTGGGTGGAGCTACAGCTACGCGGGTCACGCGCGGCACTCGCGTACCTCGAGCGTCCGCACCGGTTGATCATCGCCGCCAGCGCGACCGTCGCGCTGATCCTCGTGCTCAGTGGCGAGCTGCTGGCCAGCGACCATCCGCGCTCCATCGCCGACCTCGCCATCGCGCTGGCGATGTTTGCGTTCGCGGTGATCGTGCTCGGGCAGTTGCTGCCGCGGGCCATCGCGCGCCGGTTCGCGCCGAGCGTCGCATCGCTGCTCTCTCCGCTACTCGAGGCGGCGGCGCTGATCGCGGCGCCCGTGGTGGCCGCGGGGCGTCTTGCCAGCCGCCCATTCGAGTTACGAGCCGCCGCCGAGCGTGACACCATACAGGACCTGCTGCGCGAGGGCGAGCTGGAAGGCGTCGGTGAGCGCGAGGAAATGGACATCATCACCGGTGTCATGGAGTTCGGCGAGAAGTCCGTGGGCACGGTGATGATCCCCCGCGACGAGATCTTCGCCATCGAGAGTGCGGCGAGCGCTCGCGAAGTTGCCGAGGAGTTCGCGACCTCCGCCTTCAGCCGAGTGCCGGTGTATGCGGGCACCGTAGACAATGTCATCGGGATGATCCACGCGTTCGACGTCCTCAAGGTTCGTGGCGACCGCACGCCCGCGCTGAGGCCCGTGGCGCGCGCCCTCGCGTCCACGCCATGCAGCGAGCTGTTGTTCCGCATGCTCCGCACGCGCACGCACCTCGCCATCGTGCACGACGCTGATCAGCACACGTTGGGGCTGGTGACGCTGGAGGACCTGCTCGAGGAGTTGGTCGGTGACATTCGCGACGAGCACGACGAGCCAGCATCCGGCCCGACGCCAATTCCGTGAGCGCGACGCCGCTGGACCGCCTCGTCGCTGATTTTGCCGCCGGCCGGAAGGCCGCGCTCGCGCGCGCGATCAGCATCGTGGAGAATCATCGCGACGGCTTCGATACCCTGCTCGCGCGGTGGCATCCGCTGCTTGGCCGCGCTCGGCGCATCGGGATCACCGGTCCGCCAGGCGCGGGAAAGAGCACGCTCACCACTGGGCTCACGCGCGCGTTTCGCGCGCAGGGCCTGACGGTTGGCATCGTTGCAGTGGACCCGACGTCGCCATTCACCGGAGGTGCGCTGCTCGGCGATCGCATCCGCATGGAGGACGTCGCGCTGGACGACGGCGTGTACATCCGCTCGCTCGCGACGCGGGGCTCACTTGGCGGACTCTCGGCGGCCACGCGCGAGACGTGTGACGTGCTCGACGCGTTCGGGCTGGATCGTATCCTCATCGAGACCGTCGGGGTGGGGCAGAGCGAACTCGACGTCGCGCGCACCGCGGATACCAGCCTGGTGGTGTTGGTGCCCGAGTCGGGAGACTCGATCCAGACGCTCAAGGCCGGCCTCATGGAGATCGCAGACGTGTTCGCGGTGAACAAGTCGGATCGTCCTGGCGCGGACCGCCTGCGCAATGAGCTCGAGATCATGCTCGGCATGCGCGGTGGCGCCACGATGCGCAACGTGCCCGCCCATCACGGCGTGGATCTCTCCGCGAACAACATTGCGAAGCAAGCGCGTGTCGCGGCCGCGCAGGATGACGCCGAGCGATGGACGCCACCGGTCCTCCGCACGGTGGCCGCAAAGGACGAAGGCATCGCCGAGCTCGTGACGGCGCTCGACCGGCACTTTCGCTACCTTGAAGAGAGTGGCACCCTGCGCGCGCGACGCCGCACGCGGCTCCGTGAGCGCGTGGTGGAAGTGGTGGAGGACAAGGCGCGGCGACGGTTGTGGACTGATGCTGCGACGAATGCCTGGCTCGAGGAGCGGTTGCCTGGCCTGGAGACGGGCGCGGCCACTCCATTCGCCATCGCCGACGATCTGCTTGCGCGCAGTGCGGACCTTCTGACGCGGAACTCCTGATGACATCGATTCGAGATACCGCGGCCAGCACGGCCGGCCAGTTCGATGATCGCGATGACGAGCTCGGGCGTCTGCGTGCTGAGGTTGCTGCGTGGCGCGCCGCGTTCGAGAGGGGAAGGACGCGCACCATCGCATTCACGAACTCCGCGAAAGAGGTCGAGCCGCTGTACACCGCGCTCGATGTCGCCGAATCCGGCGGCACCGGCCTCGAAGTCCCGGGCGAGTATCCCTACACGCGCGGCATCCACCCGACCGGCTATCGCGGCAAGCTCTGGACAAAGCGGCAGTTCGCGGGCTTCGGAAGCGCCACCGACACGAATGCGCGCTTCAAGTTCCTGTTGGCCCATGGACAGACGGGACTCTCCACGGCGTTCGACTTCCCCACGCTGATGGGGTACGACTCCGATCATCCGCGCTCGGAAGGTGAAGTCGGCAAGACGGGCGTCGCGATTTCCAGCCTCGCCGACATGGAGCGCCTGTTCGACGGCATCCCGCTCGACGAAGTGTCCACGTCGATGACCATCAACGGGCCCGCGATCATCCTGTGGGCGTTCTACATCGCCGCGGCGGAGAAGCAGGGCGTCTCGAGTGACAAGCTGCAGGGCACGATCCAGAACGACATCCTGAAAGAGTACATGGCGCAGCATGCGTGGTGCTTTCCCATCGAGCCCGCGCTGCGACTCATTGTCGACTGCTTCGAGTGGGGCGCGAAGCACGCGCCCAAGTGGAATACGGTGTCGATCTCCGGCTACCACATTCGCGAGGCTGGGGCCACCGCCGCGCAGGAACTGGCGTTCACCCTCGCTGACGGATTCACCTACGTGGAGCGCGGCATCGCGCGCGGTCTCGACGTCGATGACTTTGCGCCGCGCCTCTCGTTCTTCTGGGACATCCACAACGACTTCTTCGAGGAGATCGCCAAGCTGCGCGCCGCGCGCCGCATCTGGGCGCGCCACATGAAGGAGCGCTACGGCGCGAAGAACGCAAAGTCGCTGCTCATGCGCTTTCATTCGCAGACCGCCGGCGTGACGCTCACCGCCCAGCAGCCGATGAACAACGTCGTGCGCGTCGCGTACCAGGCACTCGCCGCGGTGCTCGGCGGCACGCAGTCGCTGCACACCAACTCGATGGACGAGACGCTCGCGCTCCCAACGGAGGCGGCCGTGCAGGTTGCGCTGCGCACGCAGCAGGTACTGGCGTACGAGACGGGCGTGCCCAACGTCATGGATCCGCTCGGGGGCTCCTACTACGTCGAACACCTCACTGACCAACTCGAGGCGGACGCCGAGTCGATGTTCGCCGAGATCGAAGGCGTGGGCGGTGTGGTGGAGGGGCTCGAGCAGGGATGGTTTCAGCGGAAGATCCACGAGTCCGCCGCGCGGCAGCAGTGGGAAATCGAGCAGCACCGGCGGGTGATCGTGGGTGTGAACGAGTTCATCTCCGATGGCGACGCCCTCGACATCCCGACGCTGCGCATCGGTGAGGAAGTGGATCGCGACCAGCGCGCGCGTCTCGCGAAGATCCGCGCCGAGCGCGACCAACCGCTCTGCGACGCGCGCCTGGAGGCGTTGCGCGTGGCGGCGCGTGGAACGGAGAACGTGTTTCCCCGCATCCTCGACTGCGCGCGCGCCTATTGCACACTGTTCGAGATCCGACGCGCGATGGAAGACGTCTTTGGCGCGTACCGCGAACCCGTGTTCTTTTGACCGCACGGAAGCGAGCATCCGCGCAAGGAGCAGGAGCGGCGCGCAGCGACGCGATATCAAATAGGATCCACCAGTCGCCTGGGCGAAGCCCGGGCGAGTGGTGGGAGTCGTACTTCGACGCCCACTACCTGCTCGAATACGAGCCGATCTTCACCGAGGAACGCGACCGTCGCGACGTCGCTCGGCTCATCGATGTGCTCGCGCTGCCCGCGGGATCGCGTATCCTCGACGTGCCGTGCGGCCAGGGCCGCCACGCGCATCCCCTCGCCGAGGCCGGGTACATGGTGGAGGGCATCGACTACTCGAAGCACCTCATCGCCAAGGCACGCGCTCGCGGCACCGGACCGGCGCTCAAGTACACGGTGGGCGACATGCGCAGGTTGCCCGCGCGCTGGAACGGCCGCTTCGACGCGGTGCTCAACCTCTTCACGTCGTTCGGCTTTTTTGCCGATGCACGCGATGACGCCCGCGTCATCGGTGAGTTCGCGCGCGTACTCAAGCCAGGCGGAGTGCTTGCGTGGCACGGCGGGAGCCGCGATGGCGTCATGGCGAAGTTCCTCTCGCGCGACTGGTGGAAGTCGGACGACGGCACGATGATCGGCCATGAGCGCGCGTTCGATCCGCTGTCGGGCATCCTCAGCATCGATACCGCGTGGGAGGGTCCGTCCGGCAGCGGCACACGCGCACATCGTATCCGCCTGTACACGGCGTCGCGCCTCGCCGAGTTGTGCCTCGAGGCGGGACTCGTGGTGGAGGAGGCGTACGACGGATTCCACGATCGGCCGTTGACCCGTCGCTCGGGCGAGATGATGCTCGTGGCGCGCAAGCAGCACGACGAGTGACGCATCGCGGCTGCTCGACACACGTACACCTCGCCCTCGCGCGCACCCGGCCAACGCATTGAACCGGAAACTCAGAATCAGTCTCTGGGCGTTTGCCGCTGCTGTCGGTGGCGTCGTGGAGTTTACCGCCCTGAAGCTCGCGTACTCGGGTATTTCGGGGTACCGGCTGCCGGACGGCGCTGACATTCACGCCGAGGTGAGTGGTCGGTGGGACTGGTCCACGCGCAGCCGTCCGTGCACCGACAGCGCGCACGTGATCGCGTTTTCTGACGATGGCGAGGTCATGACGATCGTGCAGGAGCGCTCCGCATCTGATTCGCTCGCCGCCGACGAGCCAGCGATCTACGATCTCGAGTCCGCTACGCAGTCGCGCATTCGTGGCGCCATTCGCGGCGAGGGACGGCTCACGGCCGCCGGCACACCGGTGGTGTGGGAACTCGTCATGTTCGGCCCGGACGAGTACCGCTGGCACCGGGTGGACTGGGACGCCACCGGTTTCACTCCTGCCGTGAACCGGTGCTCCGCGACGTCAGGCCGAGGGGGAACGCGGCAGTGACAGCGTAAACGTGGATCCCACGCCGCAGACGCTGTGCGCGGTGAGGTCACCGCTCATGCCCCGCGCGAGATCGCGGCTGATCGCCAGGCCAAGCCCGACACCATCGCGCGTGCGAGTGTAGTTCGCGTCCACCTGCACAAACGGGTCGAAGATCATCGCCATCTTCTCCGCGGGGACGCCGATGCCGGTATCGACCACGTTGATCCGCACATGATCGCGCTCACGCTCGACCTCGAGCCGCAGCTGCCCGCCCGGATCGGTGAACTTGAGCGCATTCGACAGCAGATTCAGCACGATCTGTTGCACCTTTTCGGGGTCCGCGCGCACCTGGAGTTCTGCGGGACAGCCCGCGTAGGCGAACCGCAAGCCGCGCGCGCGAATCTGCGGCAGGAGCAAGCCCTCCACCGTGCCGAGCAGCTCGTCGAGCGGAACGTCCTCGATCACGAACCGGACGCTTCCTGTTTCGATCCGCGCGTAGTTCAGCACCTGATTGACCAGTCCGAGCAACAGGCGCTGTCCGCGCTGGATGCGATCCAGGGCGTCGCGCTGCGCTTCGGTGATCGGGCCATGGATGCCGAGCTCCATCAACTCGGCGTGTCCACCAATCGCGTTCAGCGGCGTGCGAAGTTCGTGGCTCATCACGGCGAGGAAGTCGCTCTTCGCACGGTTCGCGTGCTCGGCCACCGCCAGCGCGCGCTGGGAGTCCGCGCGCGCTCTCTCGGCCAGCACGCGCGCGTCTTCCGCCTGCGCGATTGCGTCCTCGGCCGCTGCGCGCGCCACGCGCTCGCGTTCGAGGGCCGCCCCCCGCTCGATACTCGCTTCGTGCAGCGCTGTGATGTCCCTGGTGAAGCACCGGGTGTGGACGAACTGTCCGTCTACCCGCCGAGTATTCGAGTTGATGAGGACGTGCCGGATGGAGCCATCCCGGTGGCGCAGGCGAGCATTGAACCCATGCACTTCCTCGCCACGAGCGAGACGCTCGAGCAGCTCGGCGATGACGGGTTGGTCGACGTGGAACTCCGTGATGTGACGTGCCACGTAGTCTTCGAGCGCGTACCCGAGCAGCGCGGCCTCCGCGGCGTTCGCCCACTGGATCATGCCGTCCGCCCCGACACGATGGATCCCCTCGGCGGCATTCTCGAGAACGTCGCGCAGGTCCTCCTCGCGCAGCTGCAGCGCGGCAACGCTCTCCCGCAACTGTCGCTCGAGATCCTCGCGGTGCGCGATCTCCGCCTCCAGCGCGCGTGCACGCTGCTCCAGCACGCTGATCTCGGCCAGACGTGCCGCGTCGTCGCCCTGGAGGTACCGCTCCGTGGGAACGACGTGCGTGTGCTCTGCGCAAATGCGCTCGAACTGCGCGCTGTCCGCCCCATGCTGAAAGTTGCCCATGCTGTAGGCACAGAGCAGGGAGAAGCTGTGGTTCGAGGCGAGCTCGTTCCACATCTCTTCCAATTGCAGGGCGCCGTCCCGGTTGCTGTCCTTCCATAGGAGGTCAACCATCTCGCCATAGGCCCGCACGCTGCCGTCGCTTCGGCCGGCGAGGCTCTGCTCGATCACCGAGCCCACGACGCTGCGGAAGCGCACCGCATTGGGGACGGCACCGTCCATGAACTGATCGAGCGTCTCGCGGGCATCGAGCAGGGTGAGCTGTCCTGTGCGGCGGGCCCGCGCCACATCGATCGCCGCGCCGCGCAACCTGGCGATGAATGCCTTGTTGTGCTCCGGCGTGGCAATGACGACGACTGGCTGTCGCGCCAATAGTCCTCGCGCCAGAAACTCCCCCACGACCGTCGCGAGGAATGCGTCATCGTCGTAGAACTGCACCGTGTGCTCGGGGGCCGTGTCGTGCCGCGATGATCGTTCATCGCCCGCACTGGATGCGGAGGGATGCTCGAAGGGCAGGACTCTTCCCGCCTGAGCGGAGCTGACGAAGCGCTTCATCCTTGTCTCTCGCTCCGCACGGCGCGTGCAGCCACGCTCACTCGCACATCGGAGAAGGTCCTCGGGGAAGGAAGGCAGTCGAAGTCGTCGCGACAGTAGTTAGCAAAATGCGCGCCGCCTGTCGGCATGTTGTCATCCCTAGCGAATTCAGCACGTTTGTCGTCCCGAGCGAAGTCGAGGGACCTGCTTCTGCCTCTGCTTCTGCTTCTGCTTCTGCTTCTGTCTCCGGGCTCGGTGCCCGAGTTGCCTCGCCACAAACGCGCCCACTACTTTCCGTCGTTGCCGCGCCGGACAGCTACCGGCCATCGCCGCATCGCATTTCCCTCGAAGAGCCGGCCAGCCGTCTTTCATGCGTCCCATTCGTGTTCTTGTCGCCAAGCCGGGCCTCGACGGCCATGACCGCGGAGCCAAAGTGGTCGCCGCGTCGCTCCGCGATGCCGGCATGGAGGTGATCTATACTGGCCTCCACCAGACACCAGAGATGATCGCCACGGCGGCAGTGCAGGAGGACGTCGACGTCGTGGGCCTGTCCATCCTCAGTGGCGCGCACATGACGCTCTTTCCGCGCGTGCTCGACCTGCTGAAGGCTGAGGGACGCGAGGACATCCTCATCACGGGCGGCGGCATCATCCCGAAAGAGGACATGGACGCCTTGCACGAGCTCGGCACCGGCAAACTGTTCGGACCCGGTACGCCAACTGCCGACCTCGTCGAGTACATCCGCGCCTGGTTCGCCGAGAAGTCGCGGCAGGAAGCTTGAGTCACTCGTGACGACACGGCTCCGCGAGCTGAGCGCCGAGCTCCGGGCGCTCGAGGCGCGACTGCGGGAAGGAGGCGGCGCCGACAAGGCCGCGAAGCAGCACCAGCAGGGCAAGCTCACGGCGCGCGAGCGCGTCGCGGGGCTCTCTGATCCTGGCGCGCGGTTCATCGAAGTCGGCTTGCTGGTCGCCCACGACCAATACGACGGGCAGGCGCCGGCCGCTGGCGTCATCACGGGTGTGAGTCTCGTGCATGGCCGGCCGGTCGTAGTCGTGGCCAACGACGCCACCGTGAAGGCGGGCTCGTGGTGGCCGGAGACGATCAGGAAGATTCTCCGCGCGCAGGAGATCGCGATGCGGTGTCACATCCCCATCGTGTATCTCGTGGACTCGGCCGGCGTGAACCTGCCGTATCAGGGCGGCGTGTTTCCCGGCCAGTACGGCGCGAGTCGCATCTTTTACTACAACTCGATCATGCGTCGCTACCTGCGCGTTCCACAGCTGGCAGCGGTCATGGGGCAGTGCATCGCCGGCGGCGCATACCTGCCCGCATTGTCGGACCTCATCGTCATGGTGAAGGGCTCGTCGTTCATGGGACTCGGCGGTCCGAACCTGGTAAAGGGCGCAACCGGCCAGACGATCGACGGCGAGACGCTCGGCGGCGCGGTGACGCATACGCAGGTGAGCGGCGTCGCACACTATGCGGTCGAGAACGACGAGGAGTGTCTCGAGAAGCTGCGCGACCTCCTCGCCCAGATTCCGGATGTTGTTCCGCCGTTCGCCGCTCGCCGATCTCCGCTCGCCGGTGAAGGTTCTCCGCTCGCCGGCGCGAGCGCCGAAGCGCTCTACGATCTTCTGCCGTCCGATCATCGCATGTCCTACGACATGCACGCCATCCTCGGGGTGCTCGTCGACGACGGCCATCTCGCGGAATTCCAGGGCGAGCTCGCGAAGGAGATGATCTGCGCCGACGCGCGCATCGACGGAGTCCCCGTGGGCATCATTGCCAACCAGCGGGGGCTCATCAAGGGCCGCGCCGGCGAGAAGCCACGGTTCGGCGGCATCGTCTACGCCGAGAGCGCGGAGAAAGTCGCGTTCTTCATCGAGCGCTGCGATCGTCAGGGCATCCCGCTCGTCTTCATCCAGGATGTCTCGGGCTTCATGGTCGGCCCGGAGTCCGAGCATGAAGGCGTCATCCGGTCTGGTGCGCGGTTCGTCGAGGCGTTGGCCACCGCGAGGGTTCCAAAAATCGTGTTGACCGTCAACCACGCATCGGGCGCGGGATACTATGCGATGGCCGGCCAGGGCTTCGATCCGGATTTCATCTTCTCGTGGCCCACGGGCCGAATGGCGGTGATGGAAGGCGAAGCCGCCGTCCAGGCGGTGCACGGTCCGTCGATGGCGAAAGCCGCGCAGACCAAGGTGCCCCTCGACGACGCGACGCAGTCCGCCGTGGACGAAATGCGTGCTGATTACGAGCACCAGCTCGATGCGCGCTATGCGGCGGCACGCGGCTACGTGGACGCGGTGATCTATCCCGAAGACACGCGCGATGTGTTAGCGCTGGCGTTGCGCGCATCGCTCTCCAATCCTGGCCCGCATCTCGGGCCATTCGTTCTTCCTACCCTCTGATCCTCGCATGAGCCGCACACCAGACGAGAGTCGCACCGTACGCGTCGCATCAGGGCAGGGCTTCTGGGGCGACTGGCTGGACGCCCCGCGTCGCCAGGTCGAGGGCGGTCCGGTGGACTACCTGATGCTCGACTACCTCGCCGAAGTCACGATGTCCATCCTCCAGAAGCAGAAGGAGCGCGACCCCGCGATGGGGTACGCGCGCGACTTCATCGGCGCGATGGAGAGCGTGCTGCCGGCGGTCGTGGAGCGCGGCGTGAAGGTGATCGCGAACGCGGGCGGCGTGAACCCGGTGTCGTGCGCGCGCGCGGTGCTCGACGTCGCGGCTCGCGGCGGAGCCGCGGGCAAGGTGAAGGTCGGTGTCGTCACGGGCGACGACCTGTTGCCGCGCCTCGACGAGCTCATTGCGGCGGGACATTCGCTGACGCACATGGAGACGGGCGAGCCATTGAGCACCGTGCGCGATCGCGTGCTCTCGGCCAACGCATACATCGGCTCCACGCCCATTGTGGAAGCGTTGGCGCGCGGCGCGAACGTCGTCGTCACCGGCCGCTCCACGGATACCGCGCTCACCATGGCGCCACTGCGGCACGAGTTCGGCTGGGGCGCCGAGGAATGGGATAAGCTGGCGGCGGGGATCATCGCTGGACACATCATCGAGTGCGGTGCGCAGTGTTCCGGCGGTAACTGCCTCTACGATTGGCGCAACATTCCCGATCTCGCGAACATCGGCTATCCCATCGTCGAGGCGCGAGCCGACGGCACGTTCACCGTCGTGAAACACGCTGGTACGGGCGGTCGCATCAACGTGCAGTCGGTCGCAGAGCAATGCGTGTACGAAATGGGCGACCCGAACAGCTATATCACGCCGGACGTCGTCGCGGATTTCACCACCATCCACCTCGCGGACGACGGCCCGAATCGCGTCCGCGTGCACGGCATCAAGGGACGCCCCGCCACGGACAAGCTCAAGGTGTCCATCGCGTATCACGCCGGCTTCAAGGCGGTGGGGACGTTGGTCTACTCGTGGCCTGACGCGCACGACAAGGCCAAGTGTGCCGACGCGGTGCTCCGCGAACGGCTCGACAACATGGGCCTGGCATTCGACCAACTGTTGACGGAGTTCGTCGGCGTCAACTCCACGCATGGTCCCCTCGCGGTGAGCAGCGGCGAGGCGCAGGAAGTCCAGCTCCGCGTCGGCGTCCGGTCGCCCGACCGCAAGGCGGTGGAGCGCTTCACGCGCGAGATCGCGCCACTCGTGCTCAACGGTCCGCCCAGCGTCACCGGATTCGCCGGCGGCCGCCCGAAAGTGGAAGAGATCGTCGCCTACTGGCCCGCGCTGGTCGACAAGACGGTCGTGCAGACGAACGTGGAGGTGGTGTCATGAAGGTTCGTCTCGTGGACATCGCGCACGCACGCTCCGGCGACAAGGGAGACACCGCGAACGTCGGTGTCATCGCGCTCAAGCCGGAATGGTTTCCGTTCATCGCCGAGCAGCTCACGCTGGATCGCGTGCGCCAGCACTTCCATGGCGTCATCACCGGCGACGTCGAGCGCTTCGAGCTGCCCAACCTCAACGCGCTCAACTTCCTCCTGCACGGTGCGCTCGACGGCGGCGGCACCCTGTCGCTCAAGACGGACGCGCAGGGCAAGGTGTTCTCCACCGCGATGCTGCGCATGACGCTCGACGTCGCGGATGATCGCGCCGCCGCACTCGGGCTTCCGGCCGCGGGCGCCATGTGACGCGCGTCAGGCTGCTGCGCGACGGTGCCATCGGGCGCATCATCCTGGCGCGTCCCGAGAAGCGCAATGCGCTCGACCGCCGCATGGCGGACGATCTCTTTGCGGCCCTCGCGCAGTTCGAGGCGGACGGCGCGTGCCGCGTCATCCACCTCGGCGCCGTGGGCGACGACTTCTCCGCGGGCGCCGACGTCGACGCGCTCGAGGCCCTGATCGGCGCCAGCCCCGATGCCCAGCGCGAAGATGCCGAAGCCATCGGACGCGTCCTGCTCGCGATTCGCGCGCTGATGAAGCCAGTGGTGTGTAGCGTGCGCGGGCGCGCACTCGCCGGCGGCGCGGGCATCGCGACCGCATGCGACATCGTCCTCGCGCACGAAGGTGCGGAGTTCGGCTACCCCGAGGTGCGCAACGGCTTCGTGCCGTCCATGGTGTTGCCGATGCTTCGACGAGCCGTTGGTGAAAAGCACGCCGCCGATCTCGTGCTCACCGGACGCATCATCAGCGCGGAGGAGGCAGAGCGCATCGGGCTCGTCAGCCGAGTCGTTCCCGCCGCCACGTTCGATGACGACGTCAACGCGACCCTCGAACAGATCAGTCTCGCGCCCGCCACGTCGATGGCACTCACCAAGTGGCTGTTCTACAAGGTCGACGCGCTGTCGTTCGAGGACGGCATTGCCGCGGGCGTCGTGACGAACGTGGAAGCGCGCGCGACGGACGACTTCAAGAGCGCCGTGCGCCGATTCACCCAACGCAAGCCGAGGCCGGAATGACACGCCTGCTGTATGCGCGCATTGCGCTGACGCTGACGGCCATCGCCGTGTGGGGGTACGGGCTGCGCTACGACGACTCGCGCATGCGCTTCGCCGGCATGGCCATTCTCGCCGTGGTCGTGGCCTTGCGCTTCGTCCCGCATCGGTGGTTCAAGAATGAATGACGCCATGGCGCGAGCTGCGATTCGGCTCGTGCGGCTTTGCGTCGCACTGGTGGCGTTCGCTGGGAGCGCATCAGCGTGCGCGGCAAAAGCCGGCACGCAACCGACGACCGCGACGCCAACCACTATCACTGGGGAGGATGTCCGCAACGCCGGTCTGCTGGGCGCTACCGCGTACGAGGTCGTCCGACGGCTGCGGCCTGGCTTCCTGATGAACAAGACCTCCGGGTCCTCTCGCACGCTCGATCCCATTCTCGTCTCGGTCAATCACGGGCGGCTGTCACCGATCAACGCGCTGAACAGCATTCCTGCCTCTACCATAAATGAGATTCGCTATCTCACCGGCGGCGAGGCAGCGCAGCGCTTCTCAACACGCACCAACGGTCCGGTGATCGTCGTCGTGCTCCTTTCGCCACCGGCCGCCGAACCCTGACAGGACGGATTCGCGCAGTGCAATCGACGCTCGTAAGGCGGTATGTTTCACCACTTATGACGCGCCGCCCCGTACCAGAGCTTCTCGCGCCCGCGGGGTCACTCGACGCAGTCCGCGCCGCCCTCGCCAATGGCGCCGATGCGGTGTACCTGGGCGCAGATCGCTTCAACGCGCGCGACGAAGGAGCCCAGCTGACCCTCGAGGAAGTCGGCGAGGCCTGTCGCCTGGCCCACGAGCGCGGACGGCGCATCTACCTCACGTTCAACATTCTTTTCAAGCCCGCTGAGCTCGCGGACGCCCTGATGTTCCTCGGCGACGCCATCGCGCTTGGCGTGGACGCCGCCATTGTCCAGGACATCGGTGCCGTGCGGCTCATCCAGCAGGTGTATCCCGGGTTCGAGATTCACGGTTCCACGCAGATGACCGTGCACGACGCCAGCGGAGCGCGCGTCATGCAGGCGCTGGGGATCGATCGCGTGGTGCTCGCGCGCGAGAACACATTGGAGGACATTCGCGCCATCAAGGCGGCCGTCCCGGAGCTTGGCCTCGAGACGTTCATCCACGGCGCACTGTGCATCGCGTACAGTGGGCAGTGCTTCATGTCCGGCATGATTTCCGAGCGAAGCGCCAATCGCGGCTCCTGCGCGCAATCGTGTCGCAAGGACTACGTGCTCGACGACGTGGACTCCGGTGCAGAGCTCGACCGCGGGTTCCTCATCTCCGCGAAGGATCTTTCGGCTGTGGAACATCTCGCCGACATCGCTGACGCAGGCGTGGGCTGCCTCAAGGTCGAGGGCCGCAAGAAGAAGCCGGAGTACGTCGCCACGGTGACGCATGGGTACCGCACCTTTCTCGACCGCATCGCGGATGGCGATCGCACGCCGCCTCCCGCCGCCGAGGTCGAGCCACTCGCGCAGATCTACAGCCGAGGCTTTACCGGGGGCATGTATGGCGGGCGGCAGGGACGCGAGTACGTCACGCGCACGCAGCCCGACAATCGCGGGCGCGAGCTGGGCGTGGTCGTCTCGCACGACGCCAATGGGCGCGAGCTCATCGTCGACGTGTCGTCGCCGCTCAGCGTCGGAGACGGTGTGGGATTCGAGACGCCCGAGGCGCGCGGGGGAGCCACCGTCGGTTTCACCATCGATATCGTTCGCATCATCGCGAAGCGGCCGGACGGCGTCCGCCAGGCCATCGGGCTTCCCTCGCGCATCTCCGTCGGCGACGGGTGGCGCGTCGTGCGCTCCTCCGAAGCGGCGCTGCTGGAGCGCGCCCGCGCGAGCTACGCCACGCTGCCCGCCGACGTCCGCGCACGCAAGGCACGCATCGACGTTCGCCTCTTCGGCGCCGCCGGAGGTCCGATGAAAGCCGTGTTCGCGGCGGACGGAGAGCAGGTCACCGTCCGCACCGAGGTCAGCCTCGCGCCCGCATCCAGGCGCGCGCTCGACGCAACATCATTGCGTGAGCAACTCGGTCGTCTCGGGGAAACGCCGTTCGTCCTCGGTGACGTGGACATCGTTGGTCTTGCGTCCGGTCTCTTCCTCCCGATCAGCGAGCTGAATCACCTCCGCCAGCAAGCCACCGACGAGTTGCTCCAACGTCGCGACTGGGCGCGTCAGGCTGTCCTCGCCGAGCGGCGCGAGACGATCGATCGCGCGATTCGACTGGACCCAGCGGACCATGGATTGCTCGCCGCTCGCCGCTCGCCGCTCGTGGAAAGCAGTTCGCCGGTCGCCGCTCCCCGCTCGCCGTTCGATTTGGTGGCCGCCGTCTTCACACTCGATGAGGCGCGCGTCGCCGCGGCGGCCGGCGCAACAACCATCGTGCTTGATCCGTTCCTCCGGCACCCCACGCCGCCCGTCACACGCGTCAAGGCGCTGGACGAAGAACTCCGCGTCAACGGAGTCCAGTTGCGCCTGCGGACGCCCACCATCGTGCGCCCCGAGGAGCGGCGCACCGCGCAGAAGTGGCTGGACCTCGGACTGCCCATCGTGAGCGGCCACGTGGGCCTCGTCGCCGAGCTCGCGCGCGAAGGGCGCGACGTCATCGCCGACTACGCCGTCAACTGCTTCAACCAGCACACCGCGCACGAGCTGTTTCGCTTCGGTGCCAATCGCATCATGCTCTCGGTGGAGCTCACCGTCGACGAGATGCTTGCCGTCTCCACGCCATGGGAGGGCGCCGGCTTTGATGTCTTCCTGTACGGCCGCCCGGAAGGGATGACCATCGAGCACTGCGTGCTGTCCGCCGCGTTCGATCGCACGCCCACGACGTGCCGCGACCTGTGCGTGCAGAAGCATCCCAACGTCCAGCTCACCGACCCCGCCGGCTACAGCTTCGCCGTCGCCACCGACTCCGCGTGTCGCAATCGGCTGCTGCACTCTCGGCCCATTGAAGGAGGGGAGTACCTGCCACGCCTGTGGCGTGGCGGACTTCGGAACTACCATCTCGTCTTCAATGTCATTGGTGATCCCGTGGCGCAGGTGGTGTCAGGATATCGCACCATGCTCGACGAGCTCGCGCGCGGCGCCGCCAATCCAGTGAATGGCGTGCGACAGGCAATCGGCACAGCCTTCACGCGCGGCCACTTTGCTCGCGCAGTGTGATGCTCCGGGCTGCGGTAGCACGATGACGCGTGCCGGCGCGCGCGAGTGCATGCTGACACGATGACTTCCGAGCGACCCACTCTCGATGAGGCGCGCAGCGTCCTGCGCGCACGCTTCGGCTTCGCGGACTTTCGTCCGGGGCAGGAGCGCGCTGTCACGTCCGTGCTCGCGGGGCGCGACACGCTGGTCGTCCTCCCCACGGGCGGCGGCAAGTCCGTCTGCTATCAGGTGCCGGCCATGCTGCTGCCCGGCATCACGGTCGTCGTAAGCCCGCTGATCTCACTTATGAAGGATCAGGTGGACGCGCTCACGGCGCGCGGCATTCCCGCCACGTTCGTCAACAGCACGCTCTCCGCCGGCGAGGTGGCCGAGCGCATGGGTCGCGTCGCTCGCGGCGACGTGAAGATGCTCTACGTGGCCCCCGAGCGCTTCGATTTCGGCAGCGCCGCCGAGCGTCTCAAGACGGTCGGCGTCTCGCTGCTCGCCATCGACGAGGCGCACTGCATCAGCGAGTGGGGCCACGACTTCCGGCCGAGCTACCTGCGTGTTGCGCAGGTACGGGAGAAGCTGGGGTGGCCCCCCGCCGTGGCGCTCACGGCCACCGCCACGGCGCACGTGCGCGCCGACATCGCGCGTCAGCTGCGGCTCGAGAATGCGGAGACCATCATCACGGGGTTCGATCGCAAGAACCTGCGCTACCACGTGGTTCCCACCGCGAGCGACGCCGAGAAGGACACCGCGCTCATCGACATCCTGCGGCAGCATGAGGGTGTTGCCATCGTGTATGCCGCCACGCGTCGCAATGTCGAGAAGGTCGCGCAGAACATCGAGCGGGCTCGCATCAAGGTCGCCACGTACCACGCCGGCCTGGACGACGCGCACCGCCACGACGTGCAGAACCAGTTCATGAATGGCGACGTGCGCGCCATCGTCGCCACGAATGCCTTCGGCATGGGCATCGACAAATCGAATGTCCGTGTCGTGGTGCACCACGCGATGCCGGGCACGCTCGAGGCGTACTACCAGGAGGCCGGCCGCGCGGGCCGCGACGGCAAGCAGTCAGAGGTCTTCCTGCTGCACTCGTTTCCAGACCGCTTCACCCACGAATTCTTCATCAAGGGTGCCTTCCCGGACCGCACGACTGTCGAGCGCGTGTACCAGCGCCTCTGCGCGATGGCGGAGCGCTCGGGAGCGGTGCAGTTCGAGCCGGCGTCGCTCGCGGCGGGTTTGCCAGGAAAGGTCAGCGATCGCGAAGTGGAGTCGGCACTGCGGCTACTGGTTCGTGCGGGTGCCCTTCGGTCGGAGCCGGATACCGGTGCGCGCGTCTTCGTGCGCCTGCTTGCCACTGCGGATCGCATCAAGCGCGAGCTCGGTCCGGTGAACGCGGCCAAGATCGAGTTGCTCCGCGCGCTCTGGCGCGCGCGCACGGACGCGCTGTACGACGGAGTCGAGCTGGATCTCTCGGCAATGGCGCCGAGCTTTGGCGGCCTGTCGGGCGTGCTCGGATTGCTCGGATTGCTCGGCGAACTGGAGAAGGCGCAGTTCCTTTCGTGGAACCGCGTCGGTGGCGGCGATCGTGTGACGAACACCCAGCGCCCGTTGTCCGGCTATCCGCTCGACTGGGAGGCGCTGGATCGCCGACGCCGCGCCGAGCTTGCGAAGCTCGATGCCATGCAAGGCTATGCGTATGCCAGGGGGTGCCGGCGCGCGTACGTGCTGCGCTACTTCGGCGACCCCGCCGCCACGAAGTCATGCGGCGATTGCGACAACTGCCTTGGCACGCATGAGACGACGCGGCGCACGCTGGCCACTGCGGTGCCTAAACCCGGAGAGAAGCGCCGCATGCGCGGCGCGGCGCGCCCCGCAAGCGCCGCCGAACCGTCCGAAGTGTCCAGCCCTGAAGACGCCGCGTTGCTCGAGCGCTTGCGCGTCCTGCGCACCGGCATCGCCAAGGAACAGAAGGTGCCGCCGTACGTCGTGTTCGCCGATCGCACCCTCGCCGAGATGGCCGTGCGTCGGCCGAAGTCGCTGTACGCCATGGGCGAGATCCATGGCGTCGGCCCCATGAAGATCGAGAAGTACGGTGAGCGATTCCTCGCGATCCTGCGCGCCGCCGACGAAACTGAAGCCGCCTGACTCACCGCTGATACCACCATGGACGACTCGCTGTATTTCTCGGAGCAGCACCTCGCGGTCCGCGAGATGGTACAACAGTTCGCCCGCGACGAGGTCGCACCCGTCGCCGCGAAGTTCGACGCCGACTCGATCTTCCCATGGGAGAACGTCAAGCGCATGGGCGAGCTCGGCCTCCTCGGCGTGCCGTGGTCCGAGGACCTCGGCGGCGCGGGCCTGGATACGCTGAGCTTCATGATCGCCATCGAGGAGCTGGCCAAGGTCGATGCGTCCACGGGCCTCACGATCTCCGCGCATACGACGCTCGGTACCTCGCCGATCGTCAACTTCGGCAGTGAAGTCCAGCGCCAGCGCTACGTCCCCCTGCTCGCCAGCGGCAAGGTGCTCGGCGGCTTCGGGCTCACGGAGCCCGACGCGGGCTCCGACGCTGGCGGCACGCGCACGACGGCCGTCCGACGCGGCGATCACTACCTGCTCAATGGCACCAAGCGGTTCATCACGCATGGCAGCGTGGGAGAGATCTTCATCGTCACCGCCGTCACCGACCCGTCAATGGGCACGAAGGGCATCAGCTCTTTCATCCTCACCAAGCCCACGTCCGACCTGGAGAAGGTCAAGGACCTCGGCATCGGGCACGACGCGTCGCTGCCGGCCATGGCGGGTTTCCGCGCCGGCAAGAAGGAGGACAAGCTCGGATGGCGCGCGTCCGACACGGCAGAGCTGATCATGGAAGACGTGATCGTGCCGGCGGAAAATCGCGTCGGGGAAGAAGGGCAGGGCTTCGTCAACTTCATGAAAACCCTGGATTCCGGTCGCATCGGGATCGCTGCCCTCTCACTCGGCATCGCGGAGGGCGCGTACGAGGAGGCGGTGCGGTACGCCGCCGTGCGGAAGCAGTTCGGCAAGCCCATCGCGGAGTTCCAGGGCATCTCGTTTCAGCTCGCCGACATGGCCACCGAGATCGAAGCCGGCAAGCACTTGATGTTCCACGCAGCGTGGCTGGCGCAGCACAAGAAGCCGTTTGGCAAGGAAGCGGCTATGGCCAAGCTGTTCTGCTCCGAGCTCGCCATGCGTGTCACCACCAAGGCGGTGCAGGTGTTCGGCGGGTACGGCTACACCAAGGACTATCCGGTGGAGCGCATGATGCGCGACGCAAAAATCTGCGAGATCGGCGAAGGCACGTCGGAAATCCAGCGGATGGTGATCTCTCGCCAGATCCTGAAAGAGTTGGCAGGCTGATCGGCTGCGCCGGACAACGCAGGTTAGATCATCACCCGTAACGCCTTTTCCCAACGTACTTTGCGCCAACTCCAAGTTGCGCCTCGCGGCACATCGGATTAGCTATCCGACAGTGATCTCTACCCTGATTCTCCCGTATCCGGCGACGCGCGGCGATTCGCGCATCGGCCGGATCGTCCCGCGTGTTAGCACGGCCGAGGCAGTCGTCGGCCGTGCGAGCGCGCTCGTCGCATTTGTTGCGCATTCCCGGTTCGAACCTGGAGATCGCACGCTGCTCCGGCTACTGGCGTCTTCGTTCGCATACCTGCTCGCCGGCGCCCTGCGCGCCGCGCGGGCGGCACTCGAGCGGGTGCGCCCGGAGCGCGCGTGGCCGATCACGCCGCGAATTGCGACGCCCCTGTGCTTGTCGGCTGTCGCGCGCACCGTGTCGCGCGTCCGGGCCGCCCATCCTCTGCCATACCGAGCCGCAACCGCTGAATCGCCGGCGGTCTTCGCGCGCACGGTCACCGATGAAACGAGAGATTCTGATCAACGCGACGTCGCGCGAGACGCGAGTCGCCATCCTCGAGGACGACGAGCTCGTTGAGCTGCTGATCGACCGTCCGGACGCGCGTCGGATGGTCGGTGACATCTACCTCGGGAAAGTCGATGCAGTGCTGCCCGGCCTTCAGGCCGCGTTCGTCGACATCGGCACTGAAAAGAGTGCCTTCCTCCATTCGTCAGATCTCGTCTATCCCGACGCGGGCGAGGGCGACGATGACGACGACGAGTCCGAGGAGACCTTCCACGAGCCTGGCCGCAACGAGCGGGACATCCCGCAGATCCAGGATGTGCTGAAGCGCGGCCAGGAACTGCTCGTCCAGGTCAGCAAGGAACCGATCTCCACCAAGGGCCCGCGCGTCACCGCGCAGGTCTCCATGGCTGGCCGCTTCCTCGTCTACATGCCTTTCGCGTCCCGCGTGGGCGTGAGCCGCAAGATTGGCGACAGGGAAGAGAGAAAGAGATTGCGCGCCCTCGTAGAAGGCATGCTTCCCGAGGATTCGGGCGGCGTGATCGTGCGCACCGTCGGCGAGGACGTCACCCCGGACACCATCGAGCGTGAGCTACAGACGCTGATGAACGCCTGGAAGCGGATCAAGAAAAAGACCCACTTCGTACGCCCGCCCTCGCTCGTGCATCGCGAGACCTCGCTCACACGGGGCCTCATTCGCGACATCTTCAGCGACAAGGTCGAGCAGGTCACCGTCGACTCCAAGCAGGTCTACAACGAGATCGTCGAGTACCTGAAGGGGATTGCGCCCGATCTCATGGAGCGCATCGTCCTGTACGAGGACACGACGCCGCTGTTCGACAAGACCGAAATCGAATCGGAGATTCGCGACCTCATCAAGCGACGCTGCGACCTTCCGTCAGGCGGCTACCTCATCATCGAGCCGACCGAGGCGCTCATCTCCATCGACGTCAACTCCGGTCGTTTCGTCGGCAAGAAGGATCCAGAGAAGACGAGTCTCAAGACGAACATGGAAGCGGCGCGCGAGATCGCGCGTCAGCTGCGCCTGCGCGACGTGGGCGGGATCATCGTCTGCGACTTCATCGACATGGACACCAAGACGAATCGCGACAAGGTGCTCCAGGAGTTACGTCAGCACCTTGGACGCGACCGCGCGCGCACCAAAGCCTTCGCCGTCTCTGATCTCGGCCTCATCGAGATGACGCGGCAACGCGTTCGGCAGAGTCATCTCCAGAGCATGACCGAGGCATGCCAGGTGTGCCACGGCACCGGTCGCGTCTTCACTGCGGAGACGATCCTTCGCCGGATGGAACGCAGCGTGAAGCGCAT
>JANOIJ010000374.1:0-12182 GCA_031407575.1 Gemmatimonadaceae bacterium
GACGGACTGCGCTGGGCCACGGAAGGCGCGTGGGTGCAGGATCTCTCGCCCGACTTCCAGTGGTTCGGCCTCTCGCCTGCCGCGGCGCAGGCGCTCATCGTCGTCATCGCGGTTGCGCTGCTCGCGGCCATTGCGTGGGGACTGCGGAATCTTCAGGCGGGACGACGCGTGTACGCCGTTGGATCGGACGACGAGGCCGCCCGCCTCGCCGGCATCGATCCGCGTCGCGTCACGTTCGCCGTGTTCACAGTCACGGGCGCGCTCGTCGCACTCGCAGCCGTATTGAATGCCGTCCGCTTTGCCGCCGTGCCGAGCAACGCCGGTATGGGCCTGGAGCTGCAGGCGGTGGCCGCAGTGGTCGTCGGTGGAACGGCGATTACAGGCGGCCGCGGTGGCGTGGTGGGCACACTCATTGGCGTGCTGTTGCTGGGCACCATCGGCACGGCGATGACGTTCGTTGGCATCAGTCCATTCTGGGGCAAGGCCATTCAAGGACTCATCATCCTCGCGGCACTCGTGGCAGACGCCACGCTCGCACGACTCGCACGGCAGAAGACATCACTCGTCCGCGCGGCCATTGTCGGCCACTGAATCGCGGGCACCGCTGGGCGAGCGGCTGTTTCCCAACAATGAATGGGTCCTCATCGCGGTCATCGTCGTCGAATGCGTGATCTTCGGATTGGCAGGGCACAATTTCGCGACGACGAACAACGCGTTCGAGGTGACGCGCCTGAGCGTGGAGCTCGGGCTCCTCGCGCTGGCGCTCACGCCGATCATCGTCAGCGGCGGCATCGATCTCTCCGTCGGGTCGATGATGGGGCTCTCAGCCGTTGCGCTCGGATACCTCTGGCGCGACGTGGGCCTCCCGATGCCCGTGGCCATCGTGCTCACGCTGGCGCTGGGTGCGGCCGGTGGTGCGCTCAACGCCGTGTTGATCACGCGCCTCAAGTTTCCTCCGCTCATCGTCACGCTCGGCACGCTCTCGCTCTTTCGTGGCATTGCCGAGGGTGCGACGGGAGGCATCCAGCACTACTCGGGGTTTCCTGCCGGCTTCCTCACGCTGGGCCAGGGTTACCTCGGGGGCGTGGTGCCGACGCAATTCCCCATTCTGGTGGTGGCGGCCGCCGGCTTCGCGTGGTGGCTGCATCGCACGAGTGCGGGGCGAGCGCTGTACGCCATCGGCCACTCGCCGGAGGGCGCGCGATACGCGGGCATTCCGGTCGCGCGACGTGTGTCGACGACGTACGTGCTGTCCGGACTTGCCGCGAGCCTTGCCGCAGTGATCTACGCCGCGCACCTCGGGCAGGCCAAGTCGGACACGGGCACGGGATACGAGTTGATGGCGATTACCGCCGTCGTGCTCGGCGGCGCGTCCATCTTCGGCGGCCGAGGAACGATCCTCGGCACGCTGCTCGGGCTGTTCAGCATCGTGCTGCTGCAAAACGGCCTGCGGCTCGGCGGACAACCGGCGGAGCTCTCGGGCATCCTCACCGGGCTACTGCTCGTCGGCACGATCGTGGTGGACTTGCTGACGCGACAGCTCAGGGCGCGACCTCATTTACCAACCCTCGCAACGGAGCAGGACGACGTGCGGAACTCACAAGTAGCCACGCTGAGCGCGGTGATCCTCGCCGGCGCACTGATCGTGGCGGCGAGCAACTGGATGCTCGTGGGATCGCTCCGGAAGGAATTGCGCGGTGACACGTCCGTGTCCGGTGCGCTGGCGTCGCCGTCGACCGCGGGTGTTGCCGTACCCGGCGCGCGTCGAGCGGTCATTGCGATGATGCCGAAGGCGAAGGGCGATCCGTACTTCATCAGCGCGCGCAAGGGGGCCGACTCGGCCGCTGCGGCACTTGGCGTGGAGCTGTTGTGGGACGGGCCCACGGATCTCGATCCCGCCAAGCAGAATGAAGTCGTGGAGGCGTGGATCACGCGCGGCGTGGATGCCATCGCGGTGAGCGTGGAAAACAAGGAGGCCATCTCCACTGTGCTGCGCAAGGCGCGGGCAAAGGGCATCAAGGTGGTGACGTGGGACGCCGACGCGGAGAAGGACGCGCGCGACTATTTCGTGAACCAGGCCACGCCGCAGGGCATCGGCTTCGCGCTCACCGATGAAGCGGCGCGCATCATGGGCGGACAGGGTGAGCTCGCGATCATCACGGCGAGCCTCAGCGCGGCCAACCAGAACGAGTGGATCAAGCACATCAAGGCGCGCCTCGCGTCGAAGTATCCGGGCATGAAGCTCGTGGCCATCCAGCCGAGCGAGGGCGATCGTGACCGCGCATTCACGGAGACGCAGACCGTGCTCAAGGTGCATCCCAAGGTGAAGGTGATCATGGCGATCGCTGCGCCAGCGGTGCCTGGTGCGGCCGAAGCCGTGACGCAGTCGGGCCGGACCGACGTGAAGGTGACCGGGCTGTCCCTTCCCAACATGTGCCGGCCATACATCAAGTCCGGCGTGATCGAGAGCATCGTGCTGTGGAACACGATGGATCTCGGCGCACTCGCGGTGCGCGCCGCGCAGGCGCTCACCACCGGCGAGTTGAAGGCTGGCTCCGCATCGCTCACCGCCGGCGCGCTGGGCACGTTCCAGGTTGCCGGCGACGAAGTGCGACTCGGCACGCCGTTCATCTTCACGAAGGCCAACATCGACCGGTTCAACTTCTAGTGGGCCCGAGGCCCTGATGCCACGGCGCAAGTCCGCGCCCGACCCGCACCTCCTCGGCAAGGTGAGTGCGCTCTACTACCTGCGTCATCACACGCAGGAGGAGATCTCGCGGCGGCTGCATGTCTCGCGACCCACTGTGTCGCGCCTGCTGCGTGAGGCGCGCGACCTCGGGTACGTCCAGATCACCGTGGCGTCGCCGCCAGGGCTGCACCTCGAGCTGGAGACGCGCCTCGAGGAACTGTACGGTCTCGAGACGGTTCGCGTGGTGGATGGCGCGGCAGGCCAGAGCGCTGACCAGCTGCAGCGCCAGATCGGCGCCGGCGCCGCGCATTACCTGACGCGAACGGTTCGCTCCGGTGAAACGATCGGCCTGACGTGGGGCCGGACGCTGAGCGCGATGGTTTGCGCGATGCCCCGGACGCCCACCGTCGGCACGCGCGTAGTGCAGGTGCTCGGCGGGCTCGGTGCGCCTGATGCGACCGAATACGGCGCGGAGCTCGTTCGTCGCCTGGCGCGGCAACTCGACGCGCAAGCGGTGCTGCTGCCCGCGCCCGGCGTCGTGGCCACGGCAGAAGTGTGCAACGTGCTCCGCAAGGATCAGCACGTGCGTGCCGCGCTGGAAGAATTCGACTCGCTGGATACGGTGTACGTCGGCCTCGGCTCTCTGTCGTCGAATGCGCTGTTCAACGACGGTCACACGCTGTCCGCTCCCGCGCGGAAGGAACTGCACGCCGGCCGCGCGGTGGGCGACATCGCGCTGCGCTTCTTCGACGCGCACGGCCGCGCCGTGCGCACCGCACTCGACGACCGCATCCTCGGCATCACCGCGGACCAGCTGCGAAACGTCAAGCGCGTCGTCGCGGTGGCGGGCGGCGCTGACAAGACGGCGGCGATCGCGGCCGCGCTCGAGTCGGACATTGTGCATGTCCTCATCACGGATCGCGTAACCGCCGAGGCACTGGTTGCGGAGCGACTGGCACCGTCGCGCGCGGGGCGGCCAGAGCGGGAGGTCGTCGCGGCGGGCATCCTCGAGCCGGCGCCGCCCAAGCCACGCCGCAAGGTCCGCTGATCTGCGCAAATGTCGACCTGAGCCCTTCGACTAGATCGCCGGCCGCGCGTTCATCACGAGGTCGAATCGTCCGACGTCCAGCGTTGCCGGATGCTATGGTTGCCCAGCTCTAGACTATGACGCATGGTCCCCCCTCCCAGCGACCCCGTCGCCGACCTCTCGGACGTCGTATCGCGCATCACGCTCGGCGACGTCGGTGCGTTCGAGCAGCTCTTTCGCGCGACGTACTCCTCTCTCTGCGCGTTCGCGCATCGCTACCTCGATGACGCGCCACACGCCGAGGATCTCGTGCAGGACCTGTTTGCCGAGTTGTGGTCCTCCCGAAGTCGGTGGGAGGTGCGCGGCAGCGTGCGCGCCTACCTCTTTTCCGCGGTGCGCAATCGCGCGCTGAACGCGCGCAAACGCGAGCGCGTGGAACGGGATTGGGCGCACGACGAGGCGATCGCTGACGTGCGGTCGCTGCACCCCTTTCCCGCGTCACCTGCCGAGCTGCTGGACCTCGCCGAGACCGAGGCGGCGATCGACGCGGCGCTGGACGCGCTCCCGGAGCGCTGCCGAATCACGATGACGCTTCGTTGGCGTGATCAGCTGAGCCATGCGGAGATCGCCGAGGTCATGGGCATCTCGACGAAGGGCGTGGAGCACCAGCTCGCGCGCGGCCTGCGCGCGTTGCGCGGACACTTCGGCACTCGCCGCTAGCACGTGTCCATCCTGAAACGGCCGCATTCGGGCTGTCATCCCGAGCGAAGTCGAGGGATCTGCACGTTCGGTGTGGGTGTGAGGTGCAGGCCCCTCGACTCGCTTCGCTCGCTCGGGGTGACAACCCGTCTGACTTGACAGAACAGGCGCGTGTGGGGTTTTCCGCCGCTCGGTTGTCTGCCTCTCGCATGACTTCGTCTTTTCTCCTGAGCGCGATGACCGGCGACATCGATTGGCAGATTCTCGACCGGCATCTCGCCGGCACCGCGTCTACCGACGACGAGGCAGTCCTGCGCCGGTGGCTGGCGGGGGACGCGCGTAACGCCGTCTTCCTGGAGCGACTGCGCCAGGGCGGGTCGCGAGACGTGGACTGGAACGCCGACATCGCATGGTCTCGGCTTGCGCCGCGCCTCGAGCAATCGGGCTCTCGCACCCATTCATTGCTGCCGCGCGGCGACGCGCTCGTGCATCGGCGGAGACGCCACCTCCGATGGTTCACCGCCGCTGCTGCCGCCGCGACGCTGTTCGCCGTCGTGTGGCCGGATGCGGAGCGGTCAGCGCCCGATCGCACGGTCGGGCCATCCGGTGCCCCAGTCGCGACGGCGGCATATGGCCAGCAGTCCACCGTCACGCTCCTGGACGGGACGCGCGTCCGCCTGAACGCCGGTAGCACGATCCGCTACCGCGGCGAGTATGGTCGCGCCGGGCGCGACGTCCAACTCGAGGGCGAGGCATACTTCGAAGTCGTACACGATGCCGCGCGTCCATTCCGCGTGTACGCCAGTGGCGGCGTCGCCGAGGATCTCGGGACACGCTTCGTGGTGCGCGCGTATCCGGAGCACGCGCGGCTCGAAGTCGCGGTCGCCGAGGGCAAGGTCGCTCTCCGCCGTGACCGACCCGCATCAGACAGCGCACTCGTAGGCCCAGGGCAGCTCGGCCGGCTCGCGCCGGACGGCGCCATCACTGTAGAAAGTGGCGTCGACCTCGAGCGCTGGATGGGATGGACGCGCGGTGCGCTCATCCTCGACGGACTGACGCTGGCCGATGCGGCGCGTGCGATCGGGCGACGCTTCGACGTTGACATCGTGGTGAGCGACGCGCGATTGGGCTCGCGCACGTTGTCCGCGAGGTTCAACCACGAATCGCTCTCCGCAGTGCTGGATGCGCTGGGCGTCGCTCTGGACGCACGCTGGACGCGCGACGGTCGCACGATCACGATCGCTCCCTCTCCGCGATGAAACGCGAAACGATATCGATCCTGCGCGACATCGGTCGTGGGCTGTTGGCCGTTGCGGTCGCCGTCGTGATCAATCTCGCGGGTCCGAGCATTGCTGCCGCGCAGGGCCGCCCCGCTGGCTACCTCCCGCTCGACTCCGCCGCCGCGACGCCGAGCCTCGAGCGCGTCGTCGGCTACGACATCTATGCGGCGCCGCTGCGCGCCGTCCTCACGGAGATCGCCCAGAAGTCCGGGCTGAGCCTGGTGTTCGACGATTCGCTTCCGGGCCTCGATCGCAGAACCGCCCTTCGCGCGCCGCTGCTCTCGGCTCGAGCCGCGCTCGAGCGCGTGCTTGCTGGGACGTCGCTGCGGGCGCTCGTCTCACCGTCGGGGGAAGTCGTGCTTGTGCGCCGGCCTGCCAGCCCACCTCGCTCCGCACGTCTTATCGGCGTGGTGCACGAGGAGGGAACTGGCGCCCCGGTCGGTGGCGCCCGCGTGGAGCTCGTCGGCACGCGCTTCACCGCATATGCGCGCGACGGCGGACAGTTCGCCTTCGAACAGGTGCCGTTCGGCGTGTACACCGTGCGGATTGCGCGCCTGGGATTCGGTCCCGCCACCGTCGCGACCGTCCGTGTGCCGCAGGATGCGGGCGACAGCCTGCGAATCCCGCTCACGCGTGCGACCGTCTCGTTGTCCGAAGTCGTCGTCACTCCAGGTTACTTCGGACTGCTGCAAGGCGGTGCCGCGGCATCGCAGACACTCACTCGCCAGCAGCTCGAGACGGTTCCGCAGATCGGAGAGGACATCTACCGCGCCGTCACCCGGCTCCCCGGCGTCTCGGGCGACGACTTCTCGGCGAAGTTCAGCGTGCGCGGAAGCTCGGGCGACGCGTTGTATGTGTCGCTCGACGGATTGGAGCTGGTGGAGCCGTTCCACCTGCGCGACCTCGGGGGGGCCTTCTCCATCGTGGACATCCAGGCGCTCGGCAGCGCGTCGCTCACCACCGGCGGGTTCAGCGCGGAGCACGGAGACCGTCTCGGCGGTGTGTTCACACTTCGTTCACTCGATCCGCGCACCGATCGCGTACGAACCTCACTGGGGCTCAGCCTGATGAATGCCCGAGTGACGACGCAGGGTGGGTTCGCGAACGGGAAGGGCGGCTGGCTGTTCTCCGCGCGGCCTGGCTATCTGGACCTCGCGATGAAGTTCACGGACATGAACGACTCGCTCAAGCCGCGCTACTACGACGTGTTTGCCAAGTCGCAGTACGATCTGGCCAGCGGTGGACGCGTCGCCCTTCACCTGCTGCACGCGGACGACAGCTTCAAGTACGCGGAGCGGTCCGGAGCGAACACCGACACACGATATGGCAGCAGCTTCGTCTGGGCGACGTGGGACCATCGCATCAATGACCGGCTGCGATTCGAGAGCGTGGCGTCCACGGGCTCGCTCCGGTGGCGCCGCTCAGGCGACGGGTACGACGGCAGGACGCTCGAAGGAGCCGTGCGGGACGCGCGCGTCCTCGGAACGGTCGGGCTGCGTCAGGACTGGTCGTTCGACGCGTCGCGGTGGTTGCTCGTGAAGTGGGGCGTGGACGCGAAACGGGAGCACGCATCGTACAACTACGCCAGCCTGGAACTGGTGCGTCGAGTCGCGCCATGGCGTGAGATCCTGCAGCGCTACGACACCACGCTCGTCCGCACGTCGCCCAGGGGATCACGCGTCGGGGCCTACTTCTCCCCACGGCTGAATCCGATTGCCGGTGTGACGGTGGAGTTGGGGCTCAGGTACGACCACGCCTCGCATACAGGAGAAGGGCCGCTGACCACCCCTCGATTGAATTTTTCTTGGGAGCCTCGCACCGGCACGACGTTTCGGGGTGCGTGGGGCAAGTACACCCAGTCGCAGGCGCTCTTTGCACTGCAGGTGGAAGACGGGATCGACACGTTTTCGCCGGCAGAGCGCGCAGAGCAGCGCGTCATTGGCCTCGAGCAGGCGCTGCCCGGGGGATTGTCCGCGCGGGTGGAGACCTACGAACGGCTCGTCACGCGCCGCAGGCCGGAATACCTGAACGTGGCTGGCGACATCTTCTTCCTCCCCGAGCTCATGTGGGATCACGTGCGAACAGAGCCGACAGGCGGGCATGACCGTGGCGTCGAGCTCATGGTCTCGCGCCCGAGTGGCCAGCGGATGGACTGGTCGGCGAGCTACGCGCTCGCATCGTCCGTCGATACCATCGCGGGCCGAGCCGTCCCGCGGCGGTTCGACCAACGGCACACACTGCATGTCGACTGGGCGTTCCACCCCGTAAGCGAAGCGTGGCGGCTCACCGTCGGCGGCGTCTGGCACACGGGCTTTCCGTATACGCCCACCATCCTCACCGTGGACACCCTCAGCCAGACGGCCGCGCGGCTCAACGTGTTCGCGCAGTGGAGTCCGGGCGAGCTGCATTCAGATCGCCTGCCTGCGTATCGAAGGATCGACGTGCGGTGGACGCGGTACTTCGACACGGCGAGAGGGCGCGTCGCGTTCTTCGCCGAGGTCTACAACCTGATGAATTCCGCCAATCCGCGCGGATACTCGAAGGGCTACATCGTCAGCGGGAAAACCGTGCAGCTGACCCAGGAAGCAATCACGCAGATCACACGTCTCCCGGTGGTGGGAGTGAGCTGGGAATTCTGACGGGGGCCGAGTGACGACTCACACTGGACGCTCGATGACCGGCGGCTTCGAGAACGTTCGCCGGGCGCTCCTTGCGGCGCTGCTGTGCGGCGCATGTGGAGGGAGCGACGGCGTGTCGGCCGGCCCCCTACCCGCGGTGCCGGAGCCCAGCGCCGGACAGGGTACCTTCGCGCAACTGCAACGACAGATTCTCACGCCCTCCTGCGCCACCGCCAGTTGTCACGTCGGGCCGGCCGCGCAAGGACAACTCGTGCTCACCGACGACGTCGCGTACGAACAACTCGTCGGTGTGATGCCATCCAATGCGTCGGCTCGGCGCGACGGACTCAGACGAGTGACTCCCGGAAAGCCCGATTCGAGCCTCCTGCTGCACAAGCTCATCGTTCCCGCCGGGCACCACGCCAGCGACTATGGCGCCCCGATGCCAGTGGGCACTGCGGGGCTCAGCGTGGGCCAGGTGGAGTATGTACGGCAGTGGATCGAGCGGGGCGCGCCGAAGACAGGCGTCGTGGCCGATGCGTTGCTGCTCGCCGACGCGACGCGCCAGGTGGTGCTCCCCTTCGCACCGCTTGCACCGCCTGCGATCGGTGCGGGGATCCAGCTCAAGGTCGAGCCCTTCGACGTCAGCCGGAACTTCGAGCGCGAGCTGTTCACATATAGAGTGCTGGGCAATACCGAACCGGTCTACGTGAACCGCATTGAGACCTCGATGCGGCCGTTCAGCCATCATTTCGCCCTGTGGACCTTTGCGGCGAATGTGCCGCCGTCCGTCATGCCGCAACCGAACGCCGTGCGCGATATCCGCTCGCCCGACGGCGTGTTGATCACGGAAAACACGCGCGCGATGGGGTATCACGTCTTCCTCGCCGCCGCGATGACCCAGCGCTTTGACTACGTCTTTCCCGCGGGCACGGCGCTGCGGCTTCCCGCGCGCGCAGGCATCGATCTCAACGTGCACTATGCCAACTACACGGGCGGCACGATCCGCGGCGAAGCGTACGTCAACTTGTACACCGTGCCTGGGGCGCAGGTGCAGCGCGTGCTCTCCACGCTCGACCTGGACAACAGCAACATCATTCTTCCCGCGCGTCAGCGGACCACGGTGGAGCGAGTCTTCACGTTCGACGGGCCGGCCAACGTGTACGCCCTGACGTCGCACACGCACGCGCGCGGCGAGCGGTTCCAGATCCGCATCGTCGGAGGTCCGCGCGATGGAGAGCTGGTCTACGAGAACACCGACTGGGAGCATCCGTCCATCGTGACGTACTTGACGCCGATCTCCCTGCAGAAGGGCTGGGGGCTGAAGTCAACCGTGATCTACAACAACACGACCGACCGCGTGATCTACTTCGGGCTCACGAGCGAAGACGAGATGAATATCATTTTCGGCTACTACGCGCCTTGACGGGCTTCGCGACACCCTCCGTTGCAGCGCGGCCGCTTCGCGGCAATGCCCCGGCCAGATCCTTGACACCTGCGCGGCGCGCATATATGGTAACCATATGGATACGACCACAAAGACCACTGTCTACCTCGACGCGGCTGATTACCGGCAACTCAAGACGTTGGCGCAGGCACAGGGCCGCGCAACGGCGGACCTCGTGCGTGAGGCCGTCGCGCTGTACGCGCGCGCACACGCGCCGGCCGCGCCAGCCAGTATCGGAATGGGGCGAAGTGGCCGCGACGACATCTCGGATCGGGCCGAAGCGCTACTGACAGGGATGGGCGACGAGGCGTGATCGTCGCTGATACGGGCGCTATCATCGCGCTCATCGACGCCGACGATCGGCACCATGACGCGATCGTCGATCTCTACAACGAAGATCCGATGGCATGGGTTCTCCCGTGGGCCATCCTCCCAGAGGTCGACTACCTGCTGTCCAGCCACGTCGGCGAGCTTGCCGCTGAAGCCTTCCTGCGTGACGTGGCCGCGGGTGCGTTTCCGATTGAGTGGGGACAACAGCACGATCTCGTGCGCGCGCGTGAGCTCTGTGAGCGGTATCGTGCTTTGCGCCTTGGCCTCGTCGACGCGGTCGTGGGCGCTGTCGCCGAGCGGCTGCGAGCGAGCGCCATTGCAACGCTTGACCTCAGGGATTTTGGAGCGATCGAGCTGCGCGGCCGCCCGCGGCTGATTCCTCGCGACCGATAGTCGCCTCGGATCGAGTTCGATTGGCAGGGGCGCGCGCAGGCGCCTAACGTCCCATATTCGGCGCGCGTTTTCCAATCTCTCCTGCGCCACTTCTGGCCGCACCGGATCCGAGGTCCTGATCATGAGTCTGCCCGTCGCCCGGCTTTTCGTCTCCACCGCGGGGCTCGTCGCGATCGTCGCCGGCTTTCAGTTCTCCCCAGCGACCACCGTTCGTGGCCGCACCGCGCTCGACTCACTCGACGTGAGCGCTGGCCTGCGCGCGACGCTGATGGCCCAGGCGCCGATGCTCACCAACCCCACGAACCTCGACGTCGACGCACGGGGACGCATCTGGGTGCTCGAGGGATTCAACTACCGCAAGTTCAAGCCGAAGACGCTCCGCGAAGCGGGTGACCGCATCGTGATCCTCGAGGACACCACGGGCGATGGCGTCGTCGACAAGTCCACGGTGTTCTATCAAGGCACGGACATCGACGCTGCGATGGGCATCGCCGTCCTCGGCGACAAGGTGTACGTCTCGGCCTACAAGAACATCTTCGTCTTTACGGACGCGGACGGCGACGACAGGCCGGATAAGAAAGATGTGCTCTTCACCTCCGTCGGCGAGGATCACGACCACTCGGTGCACGCGTTCGTGTTCGGCCCGGACGGCCGGCTGTACTTCAATGGGGGCAACGAAACGGGCGCACTGATGGACCCGACCGGAAAGGTGCTCGTGGACCGCGCCGGCAATCGGATCGAGCAGAAGAACGCGCCCTATCAGGAAGGGATGGCGTTCCGCCACGAGCTGGATGGTACGGGAGTCGACGTGGTCGGTTACAACTTTCGCAATCCGTACGAGCTCGCCGTCGATGCCTTCGGCACTGTGTGGCAGACCGACAACGACGACGACGGCAATCGTGCGACACGTCTCAACTACGTGATGGAGGGCGGCAACTTCGGCTTTCGCGATGAGATGACGGGGGCAGGATGGCGCACGCGTCGCACCGGAATGAGTGCCGAGATACCGCGACAGCACTGGCACTCGGACGACCCGGGCTCGGTGCCCAACGTGCGAATCAACGGCGCAGGCTCGCCCTCCGGCCTGGCCATGTACGAGGGAACGCTCCTACCCCGTCGCTTCCACGGTGCCATCATGCACGCCGACGCCGGCATCGCCGAGGTGCGTGCATACCCGGTGCGCACGGACGGCGCCGGCTACGCGAGCGACGTCATCCCGATTGTACAAGCGGGGCGCGACCGCATGTTCCGTCCCGTCGACGTCGCCACGGCGCCTGATGGGTCGGTCGTGATTGCGGACTGGTACGACGCCGGTGTGGGCGGGCACAACATGTCCGACCAGACGCAGGGACGCATCATCCGGATCGCGCCGCCGCGCTCACGTTACATGGTGCCGACGCTCGATCTCTCCACCGCGGCCGGTGCTTCGCGTGCGTTGCGCAGTCCCAACCATGCGACGCGCTATCTCGCGTACCAGCGACTGCACGCCATGGGAGCAGGCGCCGAGTCCGCGTTGCTGGCGATGTATCGCGGGAGCAACCAGCGCGAGCGCGCGCGCGCACTCTGGCTGCTGGCAAGAATTCCCGAGCGCGGCGCGCGGCACATCCAGGCGGCTGCGCTCGATGCCAATCCAGACATTCGGATCGTTGCGCTCCGCGCGACGCGACGAATTGGCGCTGACGTGATACCTATCGCGGAA
>JANOIJ010000378.1:0-12702 GCA_031407575.1 Gemmatimonadaceae bacterium
CCAAGGGGCTGGCCATGGGGCCGGCGCGTGCGTCGCTGGCGGACATGGAGCGCCGCTATGGCGTGGACCTGGACGCGAACTCGCACGGCCAGAGCTTCCTCAAGCTGTTCCAGTCGCGATTCGTGCCCGGCGGGCTCTACCTGCTGGACGAGCCCGAGGCGCCGCTGAGCCCCCAGAGCCAGCTTGCGCTGATGCTGATGATGCAGGACATGCTCGCGGAGGACGCGCAGTTCATCATCGCCACACACTCACCGATCCTGCTCGCGTTTCCGGGCGCGACGATCTACAGCTTTGACCGAACGCCGGCGCAGGTCGTCCCCTATGCAGAACTGGAGCACGTGGTGCTCACGCGGGATTTCCTGAATGCACCGGAGCGGTACCTGCGTGCGTTGCGCGACGGATGACATCAGTCTTCTCAGCGCGGACACTCATAGGGCTGAGGCGACGCCTGGTGTCTTTGGAGGGTGGAACGATGCTCGTGGTTACTCACAGCTCCCAGCTCGTAGTTTACTGATAGCTCGAAGCTCGTTGTTGACCATTGCGACACGCATACCTTGTGAGATGGCTCTGACCCACGCACTGCCATGACGACGCGAACAATTCGCGGTTGCGCGGTGATGGCACTCGTGTGCATGGGCACGGCGTGCGGCGATCCCGGCGGCCCGCCCATCGTCGTGCCACCCGCGAAGGTCGTGACCACGCTGACCATCTCGCCGCCCGCGCCCGTGGTGGAGCGCGGCCTCACGACGACCCTCACCGCCGACGTGCGCGATCAGTTCGGCGGCCTGATGACACAACCGGTGACCTGGACGTCGGCCAATGCCGCCGTTGCCACGGTGGACGCGAGCAGTGGCCTGGCGACTGGCAACACCATTGGCACCACGACCATCACCGCCACCGCGGCCAGCAAGACCGCCTTCGCGACCATCACCGTGTCGCCGCCGGCGGTGGTCAGCGTCGTCATCACAGCGCTCGCCGGCCCGCTCACGGCGGGTCAGTCGACCCAGTTGGTGGTGTCACTCCGCGACCGCACCGGCGCGTTGCTGGGACTGCGCCTCATTGCGTGGTCGTCGAGCGATGCCGCCGTCGCCACGGTGGACAACGCGGGCCGGTTGTCCGCGGTTGCCGTCGGCACCGCGACCATCACCGCCGTGAGCGAAGGGATCACCGGCACCGCGACGGTGGTCGTGACGGATGCGGGCCCGGCGCCGGTGGTCAGCACGATCACGCCGGCGCTGTTGGTGCCAGGCTCCACGGCGACCATCACCGGCACTGGCTTCGATGCACTCGCGGCGAACAACGCGGTGACCATCCGCGGCACCACGGCGCGCATCACGGCCGCTTCGCTCACGCAGCTCAGCGTCACCGTGCCCTGCGTTTCCAGTGGCAGCGCCATCGTGCAGGTCACGACCAACCAGCGCAATGCGCCCGCCGTTTCGCATCCCCTCGCGGCGCCGCAGCGCACGCTGGCAGTGGGCCAGGCGGTGGTGTTCCCCGATGTCGCGTGCTCGGAGCTGCCCGCCGCGAATGCGAACGCGCGCTACCTCGTCGCGGTCTTCAGCATGTCATCCAGCGAGAACTCGCTCGTCGACTTCGAGCTCGGCGGAAGCTCCGCGACCGCACAGGCGACGCCCACGTTCGTACCGCCAGCGCCGCTGCGCACGCGCGAGTTGCTTGCACCTGGACCCGAGGCGCAGCGCGACCGCGCGCACTGGCAGATGCTCGAGCGCAATCGCGCCACGATGGAGGAGGCGCGTGCGCTGGCGTCGCGACAGCCCTCCCTCAGCCGATCCGCCGCGCCGGCGGTCGCCGTCCCGTTGGTCGGCGACCGTCGCGATTTCTACTACACCTATACCTCGGGCTGTCGCGATACGACGAGCAAGATCTTCGGACGCGCGCTCTACGTGGGCACGCGCGCGATCATCTGGGAAGACACGGCGAACACCCTGCTGGCCTCCACCGACGCGAGCCTCACCGACTACTACCATCGGCTCGGCAGGATCTTCGACCAGGAACAGTACGACGTGATCCGCACCAACTTCGGCGACCCGCTGCGACGCGATGCCGTAACCGACAACGATGGGCTCCTGAACATGGTGTTCAGCGAAAAGCTCAACGGATCGGGCGCCGCGGCGTTCGTCACCACCTGCGACCAGTTTCCCACGACCTCGTTTCCGGCCAGCAACTTCGGACAGCTCTTCTACGGGTCCGTGCCCACGAACCGCACGCCGAACCTCAACGGGACGAGCAGTCCTGACGGGTGGTTCAACTTCATGGCGCGCACCGTGGTCCACGAGGTGAAGCACATCGCGTCGCAGTCGGCGCACGTGGCCAACGGCGTTGGCTCCGAGGAGTCGTGGCTCGAGGAAGGCACGGCGCGCCACGCGGAGGAGCTGTGGGTGCGACAGCACCTGCATAAGGTGTCGTGGAAGGGCAACACGGGCTTCGGCAGCGCCGGCACCAACGGCATCTTCTGCGACTTCCACCCCGAGAACGCCGCGTGCAACGCGGCGGATCTGCTGCGGCGGCCCGGCTACGGCATGCGACGTCACTTCAACGAGCTGCGCAACAAGCTGATCCAGCCGTGGAACTGGTCGGTCTACGGCGACGGCTCGCAGCAGAGCGGCAGCGTGTTCTACCAGACGTCGTGGTCGCTCGTGCGGTACGCCATCGATCGGTTCGCGCAGTCGGACGCGGCATTTCTCACGGCGCTCACGAACGCAACGACCACTGGCATGACCAACCTCAGCGCCACCGCCGGCGTGACGTCGGAGCAGCTCCTCGGACGATGGTCCCTCGCGCTGTACGCCGATGACTTTCCCGGTCTCGCGACGCCGAGTGCCGACCTGCAGATGCCGACGTGGGACCTGCGCGGGATCTACGCGGGCTTGAACGCCGACCCCACGTGGTCCGCTCAGTTCACCGCGCCATTCCTGCTCCAGCCCGTGCAACTCGGTTTTGGGAGCTTCGCGTCGCCGCGAACGGGGCTGCGCGGGGGAGCGGCAGCGTACTTCGAGATCTCGGGTGTGTCCGCAGCGACGCAGATGCTGACGGTCCGCTCGATCACCGGCGGCAACCCGTCGCCGAATCTTCGCATCGCGCTCGCGCGCCTGCAGTGACGCGCGCCTGCATGGCGACGATCGTCGCGACGACGCTGGTGGTTGTCGCAGCCGGCTGCCGACCTCGGGCCGGCGCGCGTGCCGAGGACGCGACGCCATTCGTGCGCGATACGGTGCGCGGTGAGCTGTTCGTGGTGGGTGCGGAGCCGCTCACGGCGCTGGTGCTCGCTCCGTCGAATGGCACCGCGTCACTCGCGATCGAGGGGTCGCAGGCATCGGTGCTCCGCGGGCTGTCGCGTCTCGAGGTGATGGTCCTCGGGCGACCGACCTCGCGGCGCAGCTCGGCGTCGCCGTCCACGGTGGTCTTCGAGGTGGACAGCTTCGTGGTTCGCGCGGCCGATCGCGTGGTGGCGCACGACGGCATCGTGGGCGTTGATGGCGGCCGATACCATCTCGCGCAGGGGGCGTCGCGCGTGGCGGTGGCGTTCATGCCCGCGGACTTGCAGCGGCGGCTTGGGGCGCGGGTGTTCCTCGTGGGGCCGCTGGATCAGGCGCCGGTGGCGTACGGCGTGATTGTACCGGCTCCGTAGCGTCGTTCCCGCCGCGTCAACTGTGTACGGCATCCATTAGCCGCAACAGCTCCGGCCAGCTGGGTACGGCATCCTTCTACCGCAGAGGACGCAGAGGAGCAGAGGTTCGCAGAGGAACAACAACAGCGGAATCTGTTCTCTTTCCGTTCTAAGCGGTGGATCGCACAGCAGCTGTACAAGATTCATCACCTCTTGTCGTTTGCTTCTTGCAGTCCTCTGCGTACCTCCGCTCCTCTGCGTCCTCTGCGGTAAAACGAATGCCGTACCATCTCCATCTGCGCACGTCGGGGTTAACGAACATCTTCCACGCGCCAGAAGCTAGTGCGCCGCCTCGGCCGCGCTCTTCGCCCCGCCTTCGTGCGCCGCTTTCCCATTGTAGTACGAGTTGGTCATCCGCACGATCGCGAACACGATCACGAACAACGCGATGGCGCCGAGGATCAGGCCGGTGAACCCGGCGGACTTGTCGCTCTGCTGGGATGCGCTCATGACACGCGCACCGAGTTCATCACGTCGTTCTGCTTGATCGTCTTCATGACGTCGATTCCCTTGGAAATCTTGCCGAACACCGTGTGCACGCCATTGAGGTGACGCGTGTTGTCGCCCGAGAGCACCATGAAGAACTGGCTGCCGCCCGTGTCCTTGCCCGCGTGGGCCATCGAGAGCGAACCCAGCTCGTGCCTGTGCGGGTTGCCCGCGGTCTCACACTTGATATGCCAGCCCGGCCCGCCCCTGCCCACGCGTGGGTCGCCATCGGGCAAGTCGCGCGAGGTCGGATCCCCGCCCTGGACGACGAAGTCCGCAAGGACGCGGTGGAACTTCACGCCGTCGTAGAACTTCGAGTTGGCCAGCTTCTCGAAGTTCTCGACGGTCACTGGCGCATCGGTATCGTACAGCTCCGCGGTGATCGTTCCGCGATTCGTCTCGAAGGTTGCTGTCTTCAACGGCGTGTCCCCATGCAGGGTGAAGGGAGTCAATGGAGTCAAAGATAGTCGGCCTCCCGCTTGATGCCACCGGGCGGGTCAGCCGGCGATTGTCATCCTGAGCGAAGCGAAGGAACTGCACCTGGAGTTGCGCCGTGAAAAAAGTGTAGATCCTTCGAGTTCGCTCAGGATGACAACGGAATCCTGCGGTGACCGCACGTAGCGATTTGTAGCCATCTCGAAATACGATGTACCGCGTGCGCTATTGACTCCATCCGAGGGCGCGTTGATGCTTCAATCGTGCTTTCTCGCACGCGCCCAGCTCGTGTCCCTCACGTCCCTGAACATGCGCGCTCGCCACCTGTTGCTCGGCACCGTCGCTTGCCTCCTGTCGTCCGGCTGCGGTGGGGGCGAACCAGCCAAGCCGACTCCCCCACCGCCGCCAACGCTGGTGGTCACGAGCGTGCTCGTCGCGCCCGGATTCGTCACGGTGGACCTCGGCGCCACCGCGACGCTGGCCGCAGAAATACGCGACCAGAACAACGCCATCATGGCGGGCAAGACGCCGACGTGGTCCTCCACGAACCCCAGCTCCGTCACGGTAGACGCGAGCGGCGTCGTGCGCGCAGTGGCCCTCGGCAGTGCGACGGTCTCGGCAACGGTGGACGGCAAGTCAGGCGCGGCGGTGGTGAGCGTCACGCCGCCCGCGATCACGACGGTCACCGTGGCGCCGCCAGCCGGACCAATCACGCCCGGTCAGACCGTCGCGCTCATCGCGACGCAAAAGGACAGGAACGGCACGGCACTCACCGGGCGGATCGTCACGTGGAGCTCCAGCGCGACGCGCGTCGCCACGGTGGACAACGCGGGCATCGTCACCGCCGTCAGCCCCGGAACGGTGACGATCACGGCGCTGAGTGAAGGCGTGAGCGGCACGGCCACCGTGGTTGTGTCGGCACCGGCGGGCAGCGTGCAGCCCACCATCGCGTCCGTGACGCCGGCGGCGCTCACACCTGGCGCCACCGCGACCATCACCGGCGCGAACTTCATCACCACCGCCGGCGGCAACGCCGTCTTCATCGCGGGCGTTGCGGCCCCCGTGCAGGCCGCAACGGCGACCCAGATCACCGTCGTCATTCCGCTCACGGGCCTGCCGTGCCAGAGCACGCAACCCGTGAGTGTGGAGGTCACCACCCTCGGCGGAACGGGCACGCTCAAGCACCCACTCGCCGTCGCGACCACGCGGACGCTCGCCGTGGGCGCCAGCTTCATGATCACGCCGAACGGCGGCGTCGTGTGCAACGAGATTCCGGGCGGCGGCGCGTATCTCATCAGCGTCTTCAACGCCGCCAAGACACCGGTCACGGCAGCGTTCGAGCTCAAGGGGGCGGCGGGTGGCGTTACGCCGTCGCCCGCCATGGTGCCCGTTGCAGCGCGCGTCATGGACCTGTCCGCGCGACCGTCGTCTCGCGCATCGCGCGTCGACGCGGCCATGGCGGGTGCCGCGCGCGAGCATCTCGCGCATCTCGAGCGGGGCAGGGAGTTGACGCGGCGGCTCGGCCCCGCGCGCAATTACCCACGCGCGCCTCGCGCGCTCAGGTCACTTCTCCCTGGCGCCGGACCCGCGCTGCTGTCGAGCGCGCCCGTTCCGCTCACCGTGGGGGAGCTGGCCCAGGTGAACTTCAACTACAACTCGTGCACCACGCCCGCGTCGCCGGTGATCACCGCGCGCGTCGTCTACGTGGGCGCCAAGGTGGTGGTGCTCGAGGACAACGCGTCGCCACTGGCTGCGAAGATCGATGCGGACATGGTGGCGCTCGCAAAGGAGTTCGAGGACGTCTCGTACCCCATCCTGCTCAACTTCGGCGACCCGCTCGCCTACGACGACAGTACGGACAAGAACAAACGCGTCATCATGCTCTTCACTCCGCGCGTGAACAACCAGGCGAGCAACCTGCTCGGCTTCGTGCAGTCGTGTGACTTCTATCCGTCCAGCATTCCCAGCGTCAATGCCAGCAACATGGCCGAAATTTTCTACGCGCGCGCGGTGACGGATACCAGCGCGACGAGCACCTCGCTCAACGGCCGTCCGCAGTGGAAGCGGCTCATGCCCAGCACGCTGATCCACGAGACCAAGCACATCCTGTCGAATGCCGAGCGCAACGCGACGCCGATCCTGACGCACAACGAGGAGAGCTGGCTCGAGGAAGGCACGGCGCAACTCGCGAGCGAATTGTTCGGGCGCGCGCTGCACGGCAACACCTGGCGCTCCAACGCGAGCTATTTCGGCACCATCGACTGCGAGGTGCGGCCCAGCAACCCGACGTGCAACGGCGCGAGCTACGTCATGGGAAACCACTTCGGCTTCCTCTCCGACTACCTCGAGGATTTCGAGAACAAGAGCATCTTCGGCGGAGGCGGCGACAACACCATCTACGGGAGCGCATGGATGTTCTCGCGCTGGCTCGTGGATACCTATGGCGGCACCAACGAGAGCACGTTTCTCAAGAAGCTCATTCTCAGCTTCGTGAATTTCGGTGTCGACAACGCGACCGCGGCCACCGGCAAGACATGGCCGGAACTGCTGTCACAATTCACGCTCATGCTTGGCGCGGACGACCTGGCCGGAATGGGCTCGCCGTTCACGCAGCAGAGCTGGAACCTGCCGGGCATCTGGGCGGGTTACAACAGCGATTTCCCGAACACCACGCCCGCCGTGCCCCTGCTCCCGCGCACGACGGCGTTCGGCTCGGTGTTCACGGCGTCGAGCAACTCGCTCAAGGGTGGCGGCGCGGTGCTCATCCGCCTGGAAGGCGGTGGCCTGACTCCCCAGATGCTCGAGTTGCGCGGCGCCAGCGGAGCGCCGCTCGGCGCGGGCTCCACGGTGGGCATGGCGGTGCTGCGAATCCAGTAGCGCGCTCAGGCCGCCGGCTTCGTCACCGGCGGCTTGCCCGACGTCAGCACGCCCAACCAGAGACGCGGCACCTTACAGCCCGCGAGCTGCGCTGGATCGAACGTCCACTTGGCCACCGAGCTCTTGAACTTGGTCGCCAGCCAGGGATGCGTCGTCTTCACCACCGTGAAGGTCGTCATGTCCGCCTTGCCGAGCGTGTCGATCAGGACGCTCACACGAACATCGTTGTACTTGGAGCGACGCACCGCCGCGGGCATCGCTTTGTCCTGAAGCGCGGTGCCGAGGTTCGCGCGCGGCGTGGCCAGGCGATCCACTTCGATGTTCGGCTTCTCCACCGCGCGACGCACGGCCTCAGGACAGTCACCGGGCTGCAGCGCACCGACCGGGGGCGCGATGCGGACCGCCAGCTCCGGCACCATCTCCGGCTCGGGATCGGGATTGTTGGCGCAGGCGCCCAGCAGCGCGACGAGGGCCAGCGAGGTGACGCGAGAGTGGATCATGACGGGAAAGTGGGAGCGCTCAGACGAGCGAAGAGGGACAGATGTCGGCCAGCAGGCAATCGTTGCAGCGCGGAGCACGGGCGTCGCACACCTGGCGGCCGTGCTCGATGAGCAGATGCGACAGCATTGTCCATCGCTCCTGGGGAAAGAGGGGCATGAGCGCCAGTTCGATCTTCACGGCGTCGTCCTGGTTGGTGAACCCCAGACGATTGGCGAGGCGGGTGACGTGCGTGTCCACGACGATGCCGTCGTTCCGCCCGAAGGCATTGCCGAGGATCACGTTCGCCGTCTTTCGTCCTACCCCGGGGAGCTTCACAAGTGCGTCCATGTCGGCGGGAACGTCGCCGCCGTGCTGCTCCACGAGCCCTGTCGCCATGCCGATGAGGCTCTTGGTTTTGCTGCGGAAGAAGCCGGTGCTCTTGATGATCTCCTCCACATCCTCCGGCCTGGCGGCCGCGAGCGCGGCAGCGTTCGGATAACGAGCGAACAGCGTCGGCGTCACCATGTTGACCCGCTTGTCCGTGCACTGCGCGCTGAGGATGGTCGCGGCCAGCAGCTGGTAGGCGTTGGTGAAATCCAGCGCACAGTGTGCGTCCGGATACTCCTCGAGCAGCCGGTTCAGCACCACGGCCGCGTGCGCCTTGAGCGCGGCTCCGCGCGGACGCGCGCGCTTGCGAACGGGTTTCCGGGCGGCCATCAGCGAGTCTCCATGTCAGTGTTTCCTGGCGAACGCGAGGACGTCTTCCGCGCTGCGCGCATTCAGCACGTTGGCGGCTGACACGCCCGCCTTGCGCGCCATGCCCACGCCAATCGCGAGATAGTCGAGGTTGCGTGTCGAATGTGCATCGGGGCCGATCTCGATGGTGACGCCCATCTCGAGCGCGCGCGGAATGAGCCGCCAGTCGATGTCGAGCCGGTGCGGATCGGCGTTGAGCTCCACGGCCACGCCATTGGCTGCCGCCTTTTTCAATACCGCGTCCATGTCGAGCGCAAACGGCTCGCGCGCCAGCAGCTTGCGGCCAGTGGGATGGCCGAGGATGGTGAGGTGCGGATCGTCGAGCGCGCTGAGGACGCGCGCGGTCATGGCGTCGCGATCCATCGCGAACCGCGAATGCACGGAGCCGACGATGAAGTCGAATCGCGAGCGCAGCTCCTCGTCGTAGTCGAGCGAACCGTCGGCGAGGATGTCCGCCTCGATGCCCTTGAGGATGCGAATCTCGCTCGAGGCGGCGTTCAGTGCGTCGATCTCCCGGTGCTGCGCTTGCACCTGCTCGCGCGACAGCCCGCTCGCGTAGAACGCCGCCTGGGAATGGTCGGTGATCCCGATGTAGCTCCACCCGCGCGCCCGCGCCGACTCGGCCATCTCGGCGATGGTGGCCTTGCCGTCGGAATACGTGGAGTGGCAATGCAGCGCGCCCCGAATGTCGGAGAGCTCGACCAGCACGGGCATGCGTCCCGCGATCGCGAGCGCGAGCTCATGACCATCCTCGCGCATCTCGGGCGCGATGAACGGCAGGCCGGCCAGCGCGTAGAGCGCGGTTTCGTCCGGGACATCAACCGCAGCGCCGAGCGCGTCGCGCAGGGTGTCGCCCTTCAGCGCAACGCCGCGCGCGGCCAGCATCTGCTGCACCGCGCGCACATGCTCGGCAGATCCTGTCGCGCGCCACAGTGCGACGGCCAGCTCCTGTTCGCGCACACAGTGGAGGTCGAGGTGTGCGCCGTCTGCGTACACGATCTTCGGAGACGCGGTGTCTTCGCGCGACACCTGCCGCACACCCGGCGCGCGCACAAAGGTCCCCGCGACGAGAAGGGGATCGCCGGCGCATGCGGCCACGATGTCGACGTCGCCGATGGTTTCGCGGTGCCGGCGCACGGAGCCCGCGATGTCGGCCGAGAGGACGTCGGGGTGCGCGCGCACGGCGGCGATGAGGGTCGCAGCTTCCGCAGCAGCGACCGGATACAGCGAGAGCGAACCGGATGCTCGATACAGCTCGATGCCGCGAAGCAGACGCTCGGCCGTCTTTGGCCCGAAGCCCTTGAGCCTGGCGAGTCGGCCGCTGCGTGCAGCATCCTCGAGCGCGTCCACGGAGTCGATGCCGAGTTGTTCGCGGAGGAGCCTGATCTTCGGCGCGCCGAGGCCCGGCACGGCGAGCAGGTCGATGAGGCCGGCGGGCATCTCGACGCGGAGCTCGTCCAGGTAGCGCGACTCACCCGTCGCCACGAGATCGCGCACGACGGCCAGCGTGGCGGGCCCGAGTCCGCGGGTGGTCGCGAGTTGGCCGGTGTGGTCGAGGGCGCCCAGGTCATCGGTCTCGAGCGCGCCAAGCGCCTTGGCGGCTTGCTCGTACGCACGCGACTTGAACGGGCTGTCGCCGCGGAGCTCGAGAAAGCCGGCGATCTCTCGGAGGACGTGTGCGGCGGTGCGCGGATCCATGTGTGTGCAGGGTGAGGCGAACGCGATCCAGCGGGGCAACTGAGACTGGAGACTGGAGACCAGCGACTCGAGACCGGAGACTGGCCGTGATGGACCGACACAGTCAGTCACCAGTCGCCAGTCACTAGTCGCCAGTCTCAGTTCGCCGGTCTCAGATGGGCACCATCACGGCGACGCGCTTGCGGCCGCGGGCCACGACGCCACCGCACCGCCGCGGGCTGCCCAGCGACCTACGATTCAATGCCGGCAAATGCGCGGAGCTTCTCGATAATCTCGTGGAGCTGGCGCTCCGTGAGGTCGATCTCGGCGGCGGCGCCTTCACCATCCAGCAACCCGGCGCGCATGGAGATGGCCACCTGGTTGAGGTAGCGGATCTTGCCGAGTATCTCGTCCGTGGCGCGGCGGAGCCCGACGAACCGGCGCTTCTCGGCCAGTGCGCGGCGGTAGCGGAGCAGGATGTCCTGCGACGTGAGGCGTCGCGCGAGCGAGAGCGCTTCCTCGCGCGTGCGCCCGGGCAGCGCGCCGCGGTCGGGGAGGCCGGCATCGTCCCATGTCTCATCAGAGAACCAGAGACGGCCCACGTACTCGATGCCATCGAACGAGACACGACAGGTCACGTTGAAGCGACGGCCGTCGTAGTCGAGTGATGCGATGTGCGGTTGTACGGTCTCGTCGGGCACGGCGTCTCTACGTGACGAGTGGGCGAGTGGCGTCCGGCTCACGCAGGAAGGCGAGGAGCGGAGGGAACAGCTGGTGAGGTTGTTCAACATAGGGCACGTGCCCGCAGTCTTCCAGTTCGAGGCACGTGACGCCAAGGGCGCGCGCAACGGCCTTTGACGATTCGAGCGGGATGGGATCCTGCCGGCCGTGGGCGACGAATGCAGGAACGCGGACGTCGCGAAGCTGTGGCACGAGATCAAAATCCCCGAGCGAACTCCAGATGGACTGCTGCACTCGGCCCGTTACGCGGAAGGGCGTGAGGTCGCGGGCGCGACGCGGATCGGCGAAGTAGCCAGCGACGCTGAGCTCGAACATGCGCTGCGTGTGCGCGTCGGGGTCGCGTTCGCGCAGCCCGGATTGCGCGAGCTCGTCGCGCAGCGCGGCGAGCTCCGGGCTCGCCTTCCGGCGGGCGAACTCTCGCTCGAACTCGTCGCGGAATTCGCGCGAGGTAGGGGCCGGGTCGATGAGCGCGAGCCGTGTCGGTGGCGGCGCAACTCGGCCGGCGCGCGCCTCGATGATGTAGAGCAGCGCGAGGAGCGCGCCCCATGAGTAGCCGACGATTGAGAGAGGGGCGACCCCGAGCTCCACAGTGACACGCGAGACGTCGGCGACCTGGTCCTGCCAGGTGATGACTGCGCGATCGTCGTCGTGGCGGGAGCGTCCGCCGCCGCGTTGGTCGTACATGACGAGACGGTGCTCTCGGGCGAGCTCGAGCATCTGCGGCAGGAGGTACTCATGACTGGCGCCAGGCCCGCCATGCAGCAACAGCACGGGCGGCGCGGCGGCGTCGCCGTATTCGCACCAGTAGAGCGGGACGGGCGTCGACGTGGTGAATCCGCTGGCGCGCGGCGCTGGTGTGGGCGGCATGCGGGAATAATAGGGCGACGTCCGGTGTCAACGCTGTCAGTAAAGTCTGACAGCTCTCGGCGCAGGGGCTGTCGGCGGCCGGCTTTGGTTCATGGATGTCTATGGCCGAAAGCTGCGGGGCTGGAGTGCTGGCATGCTCGCGGCTGAAGCGGAACGACAGCCAACAAAAGCATGCCGCTCCGAGCGACGCGCTTCCAGCAATAACTGTCTGAACAACCACAAAAGCTGGCGGCTGATAGCCCCTGGGCCGAGAGCCGCCGGCTTTTGAATGCAACTATTCCGTTCGGTTATCGCCCGAGCCAGTACGACAGCTTCACCAGTGGTTGCGCCGGCCGTTGCGGAGACTCTTTTTGCGTCCGTCGCCCCACCTGTCGATTTCCCCGCCTCCCGTTCGACTACTGCTCACCACGCAACACACTCACCTGCACGGAGAAGACTATGAAATACCTCTGCCTGATCTACGAGAGCGAAAAATTGTGGGAGACGATGAGCGGGGAGGAACAGGGGAAGATCTTCGCCCAATACGGCACGTTCACGAAGGAAATTGCGGAGAGCGGGCACCTGCTGGGCGGCGAAGCCCTCCAGCCGATGGCCACGGCGACCACCGTGCGCCTCCGCAATGGCACCCTGTCCACCACGGACGGCCCCTTTGCCGAGACGAAGGAGCAACTGGGCGGCTACTACCTCATCGAGGC